>DAOTKE010000023.1:0-29855 GCA_035449085.1 Kiritimatiellia bacterium
TGTGCAGAAACGTTCCGGAGCCAACACTTTGGCCGTTTGCCAGGCCGTATTGGCTGCGGTCGATGAGTATGCGTCGTTCATGCCGCAAGACATTCGTGTGGTCAACCTGATGAACGCCAGCGACTTTATCCGCCAGTCGCTTCGCAACGTGACCGAGACGCTGATGTGGGGCGGTCTTTTCGTGACGCTCACAACATTCGTCTTCTTACGGACGATCCGCGCTTCTTTGGTCATCGTGTTGACGATCCCCTTTTCGCTGATCATCGCGTTTTTCTTCATGTTCATCCGCGGTTGGACCATCAACATCATCTCGCTTTCATCGCTCTCTGTCTCCATCGGCATGGTCGTCGATAATGCCGTGGTTGTCCTTGAAAACATCGATAGTTACACGCGCCGCGGCGTCAAATTGCGGGAAGCTGCTTTGTACGCAACCGGCGAAGTGGGGCTTGCGCTGTCCGCCAGCACCTTGACCACCGTAGCGGTTTTTGTGCCACTGATCTTTGTGACCGGTATGTCCGGGATCTATTTTGGACAGCTCGGCGGCATCATTACGGTCACGTTGATGGCGAGCCTGTTTTGTTCGCTGATGCTCACACCGATGCTGGCCTCGTTTCTGTTAAAAGAGGACCGTGATAAGATCGGAGGCGGGACGCTCGGGCGTGTGCTCTACCGCATGAGTGAGGCCTTATTCACACGGGTCGAAGATGCCTACTCCCGTCTGTTGGGCTGGGCACTGCGGTGGCGCGGTTTGGTCTGTATGTCCGCTTTCGCCGTGTTTTGCTTCTCATTGGCACTTTTCCCTTTGATTGGCTCCGAATTTTCGCCTGATACCGATTCGGGGGATTTGACGATCAATTTCGAGCTTGGACTCGGTACGCGTGTCGAGGAGACCGCACGTATTTGCGAAGAGACACGTCGGCTCGGCGTTGACATGATCGGTGCCGAATACGTCGTCAACTCGCGATGGCGGTGTGGTGACTCCAAATTCGGATCCAACCGTCAGGGCTCGCATATCGGGCGTGTGGAATTCAAATTGATCCCCATGGACAAGCGGAACTTCACTGTACGTTCGGCCGGACGGCGCCTGCTCGACAAACTACGTGAGCAACCGGAGTTCGTCAAAACGAGCATGAGCACCGTCAATCGTCAGATGGGCCGTTTCACCGGTAGCGGGCAACCGATCGTGATTGAAATTTTGGGACATGACTTAGAGCAGACGCGCCGCGTTGCGGAGGAGATCAAGGCGTTGTGCGACCGTACCCCAGGTGCCCGTGACGCGAGCGTCAGTATGGATGACGGCAAGCCTGAGTTGTTGGTCAAGGTAGATCGGCTCAAGATTGCGACGCTTGGCTTGAATGTTTCGGACGTGGTTGAAACGGTTCGCACCCTCTTCTACGGCAAAGAGGCCTCTGACTTCCGCGAAGGTGAAAATGAATACTGGATTTTCATGCGTTTGAAGGAGTCACGCCGCAGCGAGCTTGCCGACATTATGAACTCTGAGGTGGTTCTGCCCAATGGCCGGCGCGTGCGCATCGACGCCATTGCCGAGGTCGTTCAGGATCTGGGCCCGCTCGATATCGAGCGCAAAGACCAGGAACGCATGGTTAAAGTTGAGGTCGACTATTTCGGGCGCTCCATTGGTGACGTGGTCGCCAGCATCAAGGAGGGCATTGCGAAAGAAATCGTTTTGCCGGAAGCCACACACATCACCTATGGCGGGATGGTCAAGGAACAGGCCGAAGCGTTCGCCGATCTGGTCGGCTTGACCATCCTGGGACTCGTGCTCGTCTATATGGTCATGGCGGGCCAATTCGAGTCGTTCCTCTATCCGTTCGTGATCTTTCTTGCCTTGCCCTTTGCGTTCTCGGGGGTATTGCTTGGACTCTATGTCTTCGGCATGACCTTCAATATGTTCAGTTTCATCGGTATCATTCTGCTGGTCGGCACGGGCGTCAATAACGGTATCGTGCTCGTCGACTACATCAACACACTGCGGGCGCGGGGCGAAAAGATGGTCGATGCCATCCGGCACAGCGGACGTCAAAGGTTGCGTCCAGTCTTGATTACCACACTCACGACCGTTTTTGGTATGATGCCTCTTGCGCTGGCGGGTGGAGAAGGTTCGGAGACCTGGAAGCCTATGGGCGTGACCGTGATCGGAGGGCTCTCTTTCTCAACGGTCGTGACCTTGATCTTGGTTCCGGTCCTGTACAGCCTTTTCAGCCGGGATGTCCGAAAAAAACGGCACCGGTTCTTGCCGTCAGGCTTGTGTCCGACATCTGAATAAGGAGTACGAATGAACATGCGTAGGATGATCAATGTTCTGGTTCTCTTGGCGGCCTGCCAGGGTTTTACACAGACACCTGCCCCAAAACCGCTGCCTGTTGTTCCCGCCGCAGACATCGCCCAGCTTGAAGCCCTGATTGGAACTGGACTGACGGCCAAGCCGATCCAGCCGCGCAAGGTGCTGGTCTTCAGCCGATGTGAGGGATTTGTGCACGGCGAGGCGATCGTCTACGGGATCAAGGTGCTGAAAATTGCGGCGCGGACCGGTGCGTTCGCGGCGACGTTCAGTACTAACTACACCGCCCTGACCGACAAGGTGGCCCTCTTCACCTATGATGCCGTCGTGCTGAATAACACCACGCACCTTAAGGCCAAGGAGCATCCTGCTCTTGTGCCCAACCTGATCGAATTTGTGAAGAGCGGGCGCGGCCTCTGTGTGATTCACGCAGGCGCGGATAACTTCTACGACAGCCCTGACGCGGCTGAAATGGTCGGCGGGTTGTTTGACGGCCACCCTTGGACGGCCAAAGGCACGTGGGCCTTCAAACTGGAGGAGCCAGCACATCCTCTCAACCGTGCCTTCGGCGGGCAGAACTTCACTTTTTCTGATGAAATCTATCAGCAAAAGTCTCCCTTCTATGACCGCTCCAAGCTGCGCGTACTGGTGTCGCTCGACCTTTCCGACGAAACAACCGCGAACGTCAAGGGCAGAAAACGGGACGACAACGACTATGCCGTAAGCTGGATCCGACCCTATGGCGCAGGCCGCGTTTTTTACACGTCGTTCGCGCACGACAAGCGGGCCTTCCTCAACAAAGCGACGTTATGGCACATTCTTGACGGGCTCCAGTTCACGCTGGACGATCTCAAGGCTGATGCCGCTCCCCGATCACGCTGATTCGGAAGCGGGGCCGTCACGCGACCGTGCCGCGAATGATCGTCGGGGTCATTTTCAACGTTCAACGCTCAACGCTCAAGTTATAGGTAAGACATGAAACCGTTGTTCATCGTGCTTTCCGCCCCGTCGGGTGCCGGAAAAACCACGTTGTGTGATTTGCTCTTGCAACATTATCCTGAACTTTGCTACTCCGTTTCCTGCACGACGCGCGAACCGCGCGTGAATGAAGAAGACGGCGTGGATTACCATTTCTTGCCGGTGGAAAGCTTTCGACGCCTGATCAACGAAGGCGCGTTCCTGGAGCACGCTCTGGTTCACGACAACCATTATGGCACGCTCAAACAGCCCGTTTATGATGTGCTGAGCGAAGGCCAATGCATGCTGCTCGATATTGACGTCGAGGGCGCCAGGCAGATTCGCGACGCAGTGCGGAAGCTCCCGGATGGTGATCCGCTAAAGGAAGGTTTCATCGACATTTTCATTTCCCCCCCCTCGGTCGCGGAATTGAAAAAAAGGTTGGAATGCCGCGCGACCGACTCCAGCGAGGTGATCGAAAAGCGACTTCATAATGCCGAAAAAGAGATGGCACGGTCCGGTGAATACATGTACCGCGTCACCAATGACGATCTGGACACCGCGTTTCGCCGCCTGTGCGACATCATCAACACCAAAGCCGAACTGCTCTGACCGCCGGAGGCAACATGTCCACCATCCTGCTGGGAGTCACCGGGTCGATCGCCGCCTACAAGGCGTGCGATCTGACGCGTCTGTTCGTCAAAGGCGGACATGCCGTGCACGTGCTCATGACCGACGCGGCCAAGCGGTTTGTGTCGCCGTTGACCTTTCGGACGCTCTCCCGCAATCCGGTGTCCGACAGCCTGTTCGATGATCCCGAGGAGTGGGTGCCCGGCCACGTCTCGCTGGCGGAACGTGCGGATGCGATGGTGGTCGCGCCCTGCACCGCCAACGTGATCGCCAAGCTGGCACACGGTCTGGCGGACGATATCCTGACCTCGACCGCGCTGGCCACGCGCGCGCCGCTCGTGATCGCACCGGCCATGAACACCGGCATGTGGGAACATCCCGCCACCCGCGCGAACGTGAGTCTGCTTCTGTCACGGGGCGCGACAATTGTCGATGCCGGCACCGGCGACCTGGCGTGCGGCACGTCTGGCAAAGGGCGTATGGCAGAGCTGCAGAGCGTCTATGATGCTGTCATGCAGCGGCTGCTGACCGACGGCGGGGCACTCGTTTAGCGACACGGGCGTCTCGACCGTGAAAATCATGGGCAGGATGCCCATGCCACACCGTCAGCTCTTAAAGAAAACCATCGTGCCGACGGGAATCTTGGCGTCGTCGACTTTGTTCCCCGGCACAAGCACGCCCTCAATCAGGAAGAACGTGTCCGCAGACCGCCAGCGGTTGCCGCAGATCGCGGTCGCCAAGCGGTTCGGCGTGATCGGGCCGCCCACCGAATAACCGACCAGCACCTTGGTGCCATAAGGCAGTTTCAGCACCTCGTTTGGGCTGAGCTGGCTACCGCGCACGTATTTGCCATCCGGACGGACATAGATCGTCGAGAAATGCCTGACCTCATCCCCGGCAATATCCTGCGCTTTGCCATTGACGCCGATGACTTGATAGGTCTCCGGCCGGTTTTCACGCACATCTGCGCGCACCGTGACCCGCGTGCCCGCCGGCAACTGCTTGAAATTCGCAATCTGGTGGCCGTACTTCTTAGTGCCGTCCGGAAACGTGTAGAGCGTGGTCTTATCGTTGTAAGCATCCCGCGCGATATCCCACGCGCTGCGGCCTTTGCTGATCACGTTGTCATCTGCCTTGGCGATGGCGGCAGGCCCTGTTGTCACCGCCGCAGGCCCTTTCCCATAGAGCACCTGCGCCAGATAAGCATCCCCGACAACCAGCCGGCGCGCCTTGACATCCGGGTCGACAGCCGGGCGCGACTTCAGATTCAGACGACTGCGCACGGACGGCAGCGCGAACATCATGCCGCAGCGTTTGCGTCCCCGATGGCTACGTTTATGCCACTTGTTCGGTGCGCCATACGCGACATGCGCGTGCGAAATCACGTTGTGGTCAGGGATCTTGTAAATGTGTTTGAGTTCGCCGATCAAATCCGCCAGCGACCGGTACTGTGCGGCGGTCAGCGGCTTGTTGTGGTACCCGCACATCTCAATGCCGACCGAGAACTCGTCCACGTTGGCGCGCCCGTTCCACATGCTGCGACCCGCGTGGTAAGCCTCGCGCCTGTGATCGATAATGCGATAGACACGCCCCCCCTCATCGATACAGTAGTGGCACTCGCCGAGGTCACTCAACTTCTGCAACGCACTGCGCGCAGGCGCCTCCGTGGTATGCAGAATGATCAGCGACGTCGCCTTGCGCACCGGCCGCTCGCGATTGCGCGGACTGTAGTACCGATTGTCAAATTGCACAACAGCCCATGCCCGCGGCGAGACCAGCGCAAAACCGGCCAGCCACGCGGCGAACACCCTCCGTCTAACCACGGTACATCCCCCTTTTCCCGTTAGGCGGTCTACTCTGCGGACCCAGACTCGGGGTCGCACAGATTACAACTTCCAATCCGGTTGCCCCGCAATCAGATTGGTTGCCGTCATCTCTTTGGGTACCGGCAACCCCAGCAGGGCCAACACGGTCGGCGCGACATCACACAGTTTGCCGGACGGCAGCAGTTTCACGCCGACGGCATCCTTCGCGACATACAGGCACTCCACCTCATTCAGCGTATGGCTGGTCTTCACCATGCCGGTCGCGTAGTCTTTCATCTGTTCCGCATTGCCGTGGTCGGCCGTGATCAGGATATGCGCATCCAATTCGAACAGACGCGGCAGCAGCTTGCCGATGCAGGTGTCCACGACCTCGACCGCCTGGCACGCCGCCTCGGGATCGCCCGTATGGCCGACCATATCGCAGTTGGCATAGTTCACCGCGACAAATGCGTATGGATTGTCTTGCAGGCGGCTCAACAGCGCCTCAGTCACGTTGTAAGCCTCCATTTCCGGGTGGCTCGCAAAGGTGGCCGGATCAAAGCGGCTCGGCACGTCCACCTGATCCTCGCCCGCGTACGGCTGCGTCGACTTGCCGTTGAAGAAGCTGGTCACGTGACGGAACTTCTGCGTCTCCGCGATCCGGAGCTGGCGCAAGCCCGCTTTGGAAATCACCTCGCCCAGCAGGTTGTCCATCCCGCCGTCGCCCCCCATGGCCCCCAGCAGATACTCGGTGAACTCGTCCCAGTAACGGGTGAACCCCAGATAGGTGACGCGAGGCCGGGTCTTGCGCGCGCCTTTGTAATCGTCACAGACAAACGCCTGGGTCAACTGGATCGCACGGTCCTGGCGGTAGTTAAAGTGCATGACCGAATCGCCGTCCTGCATGCCCGCATAACCGGCAATGACATACGGCGGGATGTACTCGTCCACCATCGGCGTGTTGTCCGGCGTCTGGTCTTTGTCATACGACTCCTGAACCGCCTCGACGGCACTCTTGGCCGCACGCCCTTCGGCTCCGACGACACATGCGTACGCGATGTCGGTGAGCCCGTAATTTTTGGAACGGTCCATGGCGTAGTAACGCCCCTGAAGCGTGCCGATGACGCAGTTGCCGACCGCGTCCATCTCTTTCTGCAAGCGCGCGAGGTACTCCAGCGTGCTGCGCGGCGGCGTGTCGCGCCCATCCAGGAACGGGTGGATCACGATGCGCCCCTCCGGAAACTCACTGCGCGCGCGCCGCATCAGCTTGAACAGATGCTCCTGATGGGCGTGAACGCCTTCATCCTGCAGCAGGCCCATGAAATGCAGTGTGCTGCTGTTCTGTTTCCAGTTCGCGATCAGTCCCTGCCACTTGGGCGACGTGAACAGTTCGCCGGTGCTCAGGCCGTCATCGATGCGCTTCAGTTCCTGAATCACCACGCGGCCCGCGCCCATGTTGAGGTGGCCGACCTCGCTGGATCCCTGATAGCCGTCAGGCAGCCCCACCGCCTCGCCGCTGCACGCCAAGCGCGTCCACGGATAGCGGGCCTTCAGCCGGTCGATGACCGGCGTCTGGGCGGCAAACACTGAATTTCCATCCTCACGGGGGTTGATCCCCCATCCGTCACGAATGATCAAAACAACGGGTCTCATGTCCTTCCTCTCTCTTAAACGGATTCATCCAATTGTACTCAAGTGCGCCAAAGTCCTCTAAAATCCTGGTCCGAGAATATTCATGCTTTTTCAGCATCAGGCCGCCAACGTTCTCGGCAATGTAAGCATCGTCGCGTCCACAACCACACTACCCCAGCAACAAGCCCCGTTTCAACTCCTCTGCGCTATTGGCCGAGGCCGGGTCGATCTCGACCGGGATGGATTCCGGGATCGTCACGCCCGCGGCCGCGAGCCAGCGCCGCCACTTCGCCTGCAACGCCATGCGGCACGTCACCGGCGAATCCTCGCCGGTCGCGTTCTTGACCGGCGAGAATTCGTCATCGCGGTCGAACGCCAGATTGACCACCGTACGGGCATCGGGCAACACATCAAAAATGAACTTTTCGAATTTGTAGCCGTTCGGTTCATCCGGCTTGACCAGACGCCCAGCGTCATCCACGCAGGCGATCTTCTTATGGGCCAGATGCAGCGGCATGTCCTTGCGCGCCTCGCGTTTGAGAAACGCCAGTGAAAAGACATGGATCGCCGGGCTGCCGTACTTGAAGCGCGCGGCCTGCCTCGGCGTCATCTCAGAGTACTCGATCATGCCATAGCGCCCGTTGTCGAGCACCGATACCGCGCCCATCTTTTCGGTCGGTGTGCGCTTGAGGCAAAGCTTGAGCGACAGTTCGGCGCCGCAGAGCGCGTGAATCCCGATGAAAGCGGGATCGGCGATATCGACCAGCGGGTTGTCCACCTGAAAATAAAAGACGCTGCGGATGCCGCGCGCGGTCATGTCGTCCAGACAGCCGTTCTTGGCGAGCGCGGTCAGCGTGCCGCCATGCCCGTCCGGACTGACGAAGATCCGTCCCGGCACCTCGAGGATCAGCCGTCCCGCGGCATCCAGCGCGGGCCACACCCCCTGCTTGAAAAAAATCACATCGGCCGGATTCAGCCCGAAATAGTCGTGGTCCTCGAAACAGGCACGCGTTGCGGCATCGTTCACCTCACTCGTCATGACATAGAACGGCACGGGCCGGCCGTACAGGCGGGCGAGCCGGACGATCTTGCGCGCGTGAAAATAGAAAAGCGGCATCCCGGAGACCGGGCCGATGCCGTACGCGCCCTTGGGGCCCTCGTATCCCAGCCGCGAGCCCTGTCCGCCCGCCACCAGCAGCACCGCCACACGTCCCTTGCGCAACTGCTCCTCGCCTGCCGCAAAAGCCTCGCCGTATGTGCGGCGGGTCCACTTCACGACCGGCGCCGGACGCGGCGTCACGGTAGCCGTCACGTTCTTATCGGCCAGCACACGCTGCATGCGGGCGACCTCACCGAAATCGATCTCACTGATCTGGGCCAGCAACGCGTCACGCTCCGCAGCGCCGAGCGTGTCCCAGAAACGCAACACATGCGCCTGTCCGGCCTTTTCTAACACTTTTCTTGCCTGTTCAACTGTCACGCGTCCATCACCTTTCCATCATGATGTCATTAGGCCTTCAAGGCATTCTGCCTGAGGTACGCCTCGATGAACGGCTGGATGTGGCCGTCCATCACCGCCTGCACATTCGACGTCTGCTCATCCGTACGGTGGTCCTTCACCATCGTATAGGGCTGAAACACGTAGGAGCGGATCTGACTGCCCCAGGCGATCTCGCCCTTTTCACCGTAAAAGCGCTCCATCTCTTTACGTTTCTTGTCCTCGTAGTACTCGTACAGCTTGGCCTTCAGCATGCTCATGGCCTTGGCCTTGTTCTTGTGCTGCGAGCGCTCCGACTGCACGGCGACAACGATACCGGTCGCCAGATGGGTCAACCGCACCGCCGAATCGGTTTTGTTCACATGCTGGCCGCCCGCACCACCTGACCGATACGTATCGATCCGCAGATCCTCATCCTTGATCTCGATCTCGATCTCGTCCGTCAGTTCGGCGACCACATCCAAGGAACAGAACGAGGTGTGGCGCCGCTTGTTGGCGTCGAACGGGCTGATGCGCACCAGACGGTGCACGCCGCGCTCCGCCTTCAGATAGCCGTAGGCATACGGACCGGTGACCAGAAACGTGACCGACTTGAGCCCCGCCTCCTCACCCGGCTGCGAGTCGAGCACCTCGATCTCAAAGCCGTTGTCTTCGCAGTACATCCGGTACATCCGGAAGAGCATGTCGGCCCAGTCGCAGGATTCCGTGCCGCCCGCGCCGGAATGGAGCGTGAGGTAGGCGTTGCAGGCATCCAGCTTGCCGCCGAGCAGGGACTGCATGCGCAACTTCGACATCATGATGTCGGACCGGTCAAGCGTATGCACCAGTTCCGCCAGGGCCTGCTGGCGTTGGGAGTCCTCTTCTTCGGCCGCGGCCAGCTCAAGCATCACCTCGCCGTCCTCAATGAGGCGCACCAACTCGTCGAACGGCTTCACAAACGCGCGCTGGGCATTGGTCTTGCCGATAACCTCCTTGGCTGCGTTCTGGTCATTCCAAAAGTCGGGTCGGGCAGCACGCTCTTCGAGATCCCCGAGAATCTTGCGGCGGTTATCGATATCCAGGTACCCGCGCATTTCCGCAAGACCTTCATGCACCGCCGCCAGACGTTCTTTCACAGCATCGAATTCAATCACAACAGCCTACCTTGCTCAAAAAATGGGTGACTTGAACTATATCTTTTTTGGCACCCACCCGCAAGCACGCTTCCCGAGGCGAAAGGACGAAAAGGACGAGGCGCATCCCCAGTTCACTTGCCGTCAACGTCAAGTGGCGGTACGCAAAGATCGTGCGTTTCCGTGGGCCGGGGTGAGACCGGAGAACCAGCAGGGTTGGCCCGGGCGGGAGGATTCCGCCCGAACGCATGTTGGGGCATCGCTATCGAAATCGCTATCGGGATCGGGATTCGGATCCCAAGAGAAGCGAAGACAACGCCGTCTACCCGTGATCCACGGATTCCAGGGGGATTGCTGTCAGATTCTTGGGACATGATTGACCCGTGTCATGGACGCATGGACGCCACCAACAAACTCCGTCCTTTATTCCACCTCTCGATATATGGTAAATAGCAGGTGTTTTGACGACGGCAAACCGATCACGGAGCAGTCATGACGGATCCCGGATGCGTTTTCTGTAAAATCATTGCCGGACAGATACCGGCCTACACCATCTATGAAGACGAGCACGCGCTCGCTTTTCTGGATATTGCCCCTTTTGAGAAAGGGCATGTATTGGTGGTCAGCAAGCATCATGCCGTGTTCTTGACCGACCTGCCGGAGGCATCGCTTTTCGGCTTGTGTCGGACCGTGCAGCGTGTTGCCGCCTTGCTGCTTGCGAAACTGCCATGCGACGGCTTCAACCTGGTGCAAAACAACGGTGTGTGCGCCACCCAGGTCGTGCCGCACGTCCACATGCATGTCGTCCCCCGCTGGAACGGTAAGCCCATCAACTGGATCCCGGGCAAGTATGACAATCCCGAGCAGGAACTGGCGGAACTGCAACAGCGGTTGACCGCACCCTGATTTCCCCTTACTCTACGCACCTCATGAATCCTTCGTTTCAAGAGACTGTCCGCACCATTTGCAAGAAAGATGCGCGTTACCATCCTGATGCCTACGAGTTTTTGATCGAAGCGCTGGACGTAACCGTCAAGGAAATCCATAAGCGTCAACCGGATCACCCCCGTCATGTCACCGGCAAGGAGTTGCTGGAGGGTATCAAGGAGTTTGCGCTGGATGAATTCGGCCCCATGGCGTTCACGGTGTTCGCCGAGTGGGGTATCCATGCGACGGAGGATTTCGGTGAAATCGTTTTCAACCTGGTGGATGCGGGCAGGCTGGGCAAGACAGAAACCGACAGACGGGACGATTTTAAGCAGGTCTTCAGTTTCAACGAAGTTTTTGTGAAGCCTTTTGAGCCGCATGTGGCGGTCGCGCTCCCACGCCGTTCCGCCCGTCGCCGTAAACGTGAAGCATAATCCATATGTCCGTGCCAGACCTTTCAGCTCGACGTTTCTTGTTACCGCCCATGCACCGGGAAGGGCTGCGCTTTGTATGGATCGCAGGCGTGTGCGCCTTGTTGGCCGGCCTAGTCTGGACGCCGCTGCTGTTGGCAGGCCTGCTCCTGACTTATGGCGTTTTTCTGTTTTTCAGGGATCCGGAACGGGGCACACCCGACGACCCGCAGACGGTCTTCAGCCCTGCTGACGGTATCGTCTGCATGTTGATGGAGGTTCCGGTTCCTGCTGTCTTGGAGGCGGGAGACCGCCCTGTCTGGCGTGTCAGCGTTTTTATGAGCGTGCTGGATGTCCATGTCAATCGAATGCCGACCAGCGGCACGATCGTGAAAACGCACTACCTTCCCGGGAAATTCTTGAACGCTTCCCTGGACAAGGCCAGCGAGGACAATGAGCGGATGCTCTACCTGACGCGGACGCCTGCCGGCCAGACGCTCGCCTTCGTCCAAATCGCGGGGCTCATCGCGCGCCGCATTGTCAGTTTTGTTAAAGAGGGCCAGACCCTGACCGCCGGTGAGCGGTTTGGGCTGATCCGGTTCGGTAGCCGTGTGGATGTCTACCTGCCTCCCGGCGTAGAACCCTGCGTGCAGATCGGTCAGACCATGGTTGCGGGTGAAACACCGATCGCGCGACTCTAAACCTTTTTCCGAGAATGCCGTTATGGGAAAATTCAGGTTCCGTAAACGCAAACACAAGCCGCGTGTCCAGCGCGAGATTCCGATCCGTTCGATGATCCCGAATCTGATGACGCTCCTGGCTGCCGCCAGCGGCGTCACGTCGATCCGCTACAGTTGTCAGGGGCACTGGCGGTCGGCGGTCATCGCGATCCTCGTTGCCTGTGTGTTGGATGGACTCGACGGGCGTGTCGCCCGGCTGCTGCGCGTCACATCCAAGTTGGGCGAGCAATTGGATTCGCTGGCCGATTTCGTCAACTTCGGCGTGGCACCAGCGTTGCTGATGTATTTCTGGATCATGCAGGCCGCTCCGCACGAAAGCACGGCTTATGCTTTCCGTGGACTGTTCTGGGCCTTGGCTCTGTTCCATGCGATGTGTTGCGCGTTTCGCCTGGCCCGGTTCAACATTATGCTGGATGACGGGCCCACACAGCCCTATTGGAAACACTTTTTCATGGGCCTGCCAGCCCCTGGCGGCGCAGGCATTCTGATGACGCCTGTCATCTGGCAACTGCACACCGAGTGCGCCGCCCTTCAATCGCCTTGGGTCGGCTGTACGATGCTGATGATTTGCGGCGTTCTCATGGCGTGTCGCGTTCCAACCATTTCGGCAAAACACATTCGCGTGCCGGCGAAACGCATGGTGCCGGTTCTGCTTTTCGTCATATTCGTCATCGGCATGCTGGTCTCGCAGTTTTGGCTGACGCTGGGCGTGATCGGCATCCTTTATCTCGCCTCGATCCCGGTGTGCGGCATCTGGTTCGTACGGTTGCGCCGAAAATATGAGTCGCAGCAGCCGCAACAGATTGCGCCGTAAAACCGTTTGCTGAGATAGGGCGGCAGCCGGGACGGCCGCACCACGCGCCATGCGTCAGAAGCCATCGGGACAGACGGTATGGAGAGAGAGCCTGCTCCCGCTTTCCAAAGCGGGGGCCGCTCCAAAAAGGGTCTACGCTCCCGGCTTGCCGACTACTGCCGTTCCAGCAACCGGTAGACCGCTCCCAAACGGCGCGCAAGCACTGTTGCGACAAGCGCGGACTGTCCTTCAGCCCAGGCCACTTCATCGCCGGCGGCGCCATGTGCCCACACGGCGGTCGCGGCTGCCGCCTCCGCTTCGAGCCCCTGCACCCAGAGCGCCCCGGCCATACCGGCCAGCACATCGCCCATGCCGCCGCAGGCCATGCCCGGGTTGCCGGTGCGATTGAGCCGCGGCACACCGCCAGGTGAGCACACCAGTGTGCCCGCGCCCTTGAGTGCGACTGTCGCGCGATAGCGTTCAGCGAGGCGTTGCACCGCACTCAACCGGTCCGCCTGCACCTCCGCAGTCGTGCTCCCTAACAGTCGCGCGGCCTCGCCCGGATGCGGCGTCAGCAGACGTTCCTGTCCCTGACGCGGCTGCCATGCGCCTTCAGCCTGTAATACGGCCAGCAGCGTCAGCGCGTCGGCATCAAGCACCAGCCGCTTCGGCACCGTATCGAGCAGATGCGCGACAATATGACGGGCCGCCGCAAAAGTGCCCAAACCGGGCCCGGCAACCACGCCGTCGAACCGCGAAAAATCGCCGCCCCACTCAGCCAGCGCCGGGCCCGACAACGCGCCGCCCTCAGTCGGTAACGGGCGCACCATCGCCTCCGGCGTCCACACGGCCGCCGCCGTCGCACCGCCCGCCGGGATCGCCAACGTCACCAACCCCGCTCCGCTGCGCAACGCACCGAACGCCGCCAGCACCGGCGCATGCGCCAGTCCTTCGGATCCGCCGACGACACAGAGATGTCCGAACCGCCCCTTATGCGCGTCCCAAGCGCGCGTCACAAAGCTACGCGCCAGCGTGGGCTGAGCGATCAGCCGACAGGGTTCTTCTGCCGCTTCGCGGTCGCACAGTTCATCCGGGATGCCGATGTCCGCCACCGTCAAATGTCCAACCCGCCACGCCTGAGCGTCATTCAAAAAACAGCGCTTGGGCCGTGCAAAGGTCACGGTGGCATCGGCGTGAACCGCCGCGCCGGGCGTCTCGCCGGTGTCGCCATTCATGCCGGAAGGCAGATCGGCGGCAACCACTGCGGCGAAGGGCCGCATGCGGTTGATCCAGAGAATCGCCTGTTCCGCCGCGCCGGCCGGGGCGCCATGACACCCGGTCCCCAGTACGCCATCCACGATCACGCCGTCGCGCAAGACGGTGCCGGAACACACGGCCAGATCCTCCTGCCAACTTTGGGGCGAGGCCAGCACCACGTACGGCACGCCGGCCGTGCGCATCTCATCCCATGCCTCGCGCGCCGCACCCTTAAGCGTAGCGGGCACGCAGGTCATGAGCACCTGCACGCGGAACCCCTCTTCAAACAGGCAGCGCGCCGCCACGCAGGCATCGCCCCCGTTGTTACCGTGTCCGGCAATCAGCACCGCGCTGCGCGAGCCACGCCGTGCCGCCACGCGCGCGGCTACGCGAGCCAAGGCCGTCCCCGCACGCGTCATCAACAGGATTTCCGGGATACGTGCTTCCGCGACGGCCGCTCGATCTGCCGCGCGCATCTGTTCGACAGTCAGGAAACGCATGAGGCCCCTCCGTTGCCATTGGACGCCGTTCGCCCAAAACGTGCGGCTATGCGTTCAAAACGCTCAGCCGCACGCCGCACGAACAGGCGCTTGTCCTTGTAGCGCCCAGGGTAGAACGCACCCTTGAAGCCGGCCAGCACCAGGCGCTTAAAGCCCGCCAAATCCAGTGCGCAAGCGTCGCTCACCAGCGCCAACTCACGATTTAGATCAGTGTGCGAGACCAAGGTGTTATCGGTCGCGACGGCCACGGCCATGCCATAGTCGATCATGCGACCGACTGGGTGATTATGGATGTCGCCCGCCAGCTCCGGAATCGTCTGCAGGTTACTGGTGAGGCAAACTTCGATGGTGATCCGCATAGTGGCGATGTATTCGGCCAGCGCATCGGTATAGGCCGCCTTGTCTTCCACACTGCGTCCATGCACGCGGCCGGCGTCGAAAATAAAAGTGCCATGCCCGATACGCTCGGCATGACAGCGGACGATCGCGCCATAAATCGATTCCGGCCCATACGCCTCGCCGGCATGGACCGTCTTGCGCAGGAAATGGCGGTGCGCCTCTTCATAGGCGGCATCGTGGTGACCCGCCGGGTATCCGGCCTCCTCGCCAGCCAGATCGAAACCGGTGACCGGCACGCCATGCCGGTCGCGTGCCACCACCGCGGCGTGCACAGCCTCCAGCGACGCCGTTGAGACCAGATCCTTGTGCGCCATACCCGGCAACAAATCCAGCAGGCTGTCGAAATACACGCCCATACCGCGCGTGAAGTTGCGCATCGCGCAGCAGGTGATCGACCACTCGAAAGGAATGTCCTCGTTCTGCTGCACCGCAGGCGAGGCGTTATGCTGGCGCGCGGCGCGGGCCAGACCGTCACCCACCGCTCTGAGCGCGCGCACGCAGGCCTCTCCGGTCGGCACCAGCAACTGCGGGGCGAAACGAACCTCGATGTAACGGACGCCTTGCGCCACCGCATCCTCAGCCAGTTCGAACGCCGTGCGCTCCATCGCCCCAAACGAACGCAGCACTGCACAGGTGTACCGAAAGCCGGCGAGGTACTCGGGCAGATCGCGATAGACCGGCTTGAACACCAGCTCGTTGAGGCCCTCGACCTCATACGACGGCAATGCGACACCCTGTTCGCGCGCCAGCTCGATGAGCGTCGGAACGCGCATCGAACCGTCGAGGTGGACATGCAGATCGCTTTTGGGAACCGCCTGAATCAGCTCGCGTGCAATCATGAAACGGCTCCCCTCCTCACGCCGAGGCCGGCACTAGGTCAGGCCGCCACTGACTGAGAAAACAAACGGCGTAACCCCTGAAAAAAAAAGTGTACGGCAACAGGGCCACCGCATTCAGAAAGGGCAACAACAGCGGGATGAGACCGACACAGCAGGTCAACAGGCCGACCCCCAAGATGACCAAGACAGCGAAGACCGCGCAAGCCATGCCGCAACAAAGGTAACCCAGCACGGCGAAGGGATATTGGTTGCAGAGCGAGAAAACCGCCAGCCACGCGCGTGAGGCCGAAACACCATGCCAATACATAATGGGCACCACGAAGGCCTTGGCCAGATGTGCGATCACCTGCACGGCGATGCCGAGCAACGCGGAGACCGTCACGCACAGGATGGCCGGTTTGATCAACGCCGCATGCCATTGGTAACCGGCCGCAACATACGGGCGTACCACCGTGCCGCAACCGAACGCCGCCGTCAATGCGAAAAGCAGCACGGCGATCAGGAAGAAATAGACGCGCCAGACAAACAGTTCGCGCCCGGCGGCGCGCGAGGCCCACCAGCACTGGCTGATCGGTGCATCAGGACGGTACCAACGATGCAAAAACATGAAATCGCCGCGCGAACGCAGGCGGCAGAAGAGCAGGGCCAACGCCAGGGCAGTCAGCATGATCGCGGCACCGAAAACCAGTTTTGGGGTATCGTCCAACACCGAAACGCTCTGACGTAGTGCACTGTCAATCTGTTGTTTGAGCGACCCCGCTGACGCCGACCCGGCCCGGTTGAAATTGGGCATTGAGGACTGGGTTCCGATATAAGCGAGCCAAGCACAAAAACCAATGCTGAACCAGCGCGTGATGTCGAACGTGCGGAAAAGCACTGTCGTCATGCCCGCAAACGCCTGCGTAACCGCCGTGATGCCTGAGGGCCGTGCGCCGGTCACGCCGGTCAGCGGAACATCCACAAGTGTGGCATGCTCCGGCAGGGACGGTGTTTCCGCGAGCACGGGCGCGAAGAGTTCAGGGATTTCACCGGCCGGACGCCAAGCGTTACCGAAGGCCGGTTGCCACACCAGATCGGACGGCCGCAAGGCGCCCGAGGCTGCGCGCGCTCGCAGCTCATCGAATCCGACAGGCCCCTGCTGCATACCCGCCTCCGCGTAGTACCAGACTTTTTCCATATGCCCCCCTACCCTCTTCACTCGGCACGAAGCGAACCTGTCAGAGCCGCGACTGTGTTCATGTCATGACGGCGCAAATACGCCTCGATGCCCTCCAGCACGCGGAGCGGTGTGGCCGGATCAATAAAATTCGCGGTTCCCACCGCAACGGCGGTGGCACCCGCGATCAGAAATTCAATCGCCTGCTCGGGGCCGACAATGCCACCCATGGCCAGCAGCGGCACACGGGCCACCTGCGCAGCCTCCCACACCAGCTTGACCGCGACCGGATGGATCGCAGGCCCTGAAAGCCCGCCGACTTTGTTCGCCAACACCGGACGCCGCGTCTCGATATCGATCACCATCGCCGGCAACGTGTTAATCAAGGCCAGCGCATCGGCACCGGCCTCCTGGGCCGCACGCACAAAGACCCGGATGTCCGGCACGTTTGGCGCGAGTTTGGGCATGAGCGGCAAGCGCGTGGCACGCCGCACGGCTGCGACCAGCGAGGAGACGGCCCGCGGATCGGTGCCGAAGGCGTGCCCGCCCTCTTTGACGTTCGGGCAGGAGATGTTCAGTTCAAGGCCGGAGACGCCTTCAACCTCACTCAGACGGCGCGCGACTTCGGCATACTCCTCTTCGCGGGTTCCCCAGATGTTGACGATCACCGGCACGCCAGTCTCACGCAAGAACGGCATGTAGTCGCGGACGAACCCCGCCACGCCGGGGCCCTGTAATCCGATGGCATTGACCATGCCGCCTGGCACCTCGGCATGCCGCGGCAGCGGGTTGCCAGGCCAGGCCTGCAAGCGGATTCCCTTGACGGTGATCGCACCCAAGCGGGTTACGTCGATCAGTTCGGCGTATTCCTTGCCGTATCCAAACGTGCCGGACGCGACGGTCACCGGATTCTTCATCCGGATGCCGCCCAAATCGACACGCATATCCACGTCGCTCATGTTGTCATCCCTTGCCGCGTCTGCACAACCACGCCCTACCACACGATTTCGCGCGCCTCAAAAACAGGGCCGTCACGGCAGACGCGCCCGATCCACTCCGTGCCGTCCTCGCGGCGCAACGCCTGCACGCAGGCCAGGCAGGCTCCGACTCCGCACACCATGTGTTTGTCCAGCGAAAGCCAACCGCGGCATCCGGCCTGGATGGCGCGTTCGCCCACAGCACGCAATAAACCATCCGGGCCGCAGGCATACAGCTCCGGCATTTCCCCGGACCCGCGCAGATGCGCCAATTCACGGTCCAACGGCAGCGTAACCAAACCCGTTTCGCCCTGCGAGCCGTCCTGAGTCGTCACGCGAACCGTCCAGCCCAACCGCTCGAAATCCTCGGCAGCCAACACATCGTCGGAGGTACGTCCGCCAATCAGCGTGACACCCCTAACCGGCAGACGTCGGGCCAGAAAGCTAAGCGGTGCGACCCCGTACCCGCCGGCCACCAGCAGCGGCACGCCTTGCGGCGCGAGCGGAAAGCCCTTGCCGAGCGGACCGATCACCTGTAGCGTGTCGCCGGGCGTCAGGCGGTTCAATTGCGCGGTACCGCGGCCAACGGTCTTGTAGAGCAACTTAAGGCGCGTGCCCTCCGCACCAAAAATACTGAACGGGCGACGCAACGCGACCGGCTCCAGCCCCGGCACGCGCACATGCACAAACTGCCCGGGCTGCGCGGCCTCGGCCACACCCGGCGCCTCCACATCCAGCGCCCAATACCCCGCCTTCAGCGGCATCTGGTTTACCACGCGGCACGTCACATCCCTCATCGCTGAAGCACTCCGTCTTACTGTTGACCACCTGAGCCTGACCCCACCACCTCTTGCAGGGTCGGCGGCACAGGCGGCCCTTGGGGCGCGATCTCGTTTTGAGCGCTGATGAAATCCGCCCGCGCATGCACACGTTTGATTTCCGCATTGACGATCGCGGCCGTCTCCATCTGCCCCTCCTGCGTCAGTTTTTTCTGCAGCTCCTCCAGCTTCTTGATGTGCTTCAACGTGGTGTCGACCACACTTTCAGCACGGCTGCGGCGCAACTCCTCATTCATCTGCATGAATTTTTTCTGCGTGTCGGCGAGCCCGACCGGCTGCAACACCACATGGCGTGGCGTGATCGCGCGGTCGGCCTCAAAGCGCATGGTCTCGTCACGCACGCTCTCCCAGCCGCCGTAATCGCCCGCGCGCTGGAACTTATCCATCAGTTCGGCAAGAGCCGCGATATACTTGTCGGGCCACTCGGCCAGTTTTTGTGCGGCCGTCTGCTCTACCTTGATCAGGGCATTCTCAAAATCTGCCCGCATGTTCGCCAGCTCCTGCACCCGGTTCTCCATCGTGGCGGCAAGCAGCACTTGGGCCGGCGTCTCGGCGTCGGTCGGGCCGGCGGCCGCAGCGGCGGCCACCACCGCTTCAGCGGCGAGATGGCCCGGCGCGCTGCGCGCGCGCCGGATCTCCGCGTTCACGGCTGAGGCGAGATCCATCTGGCTCTGCTGCGTGTAGGCCGTCTGCATGTCGGTCAGGTCATTAACGTACCGTTTGCAGAGCGAGACCAGCTTACGGCTGTGCAGCAATTTCTGGTCTGACAGCATCTGACGATATTTACTCTTGAGTGCCGTCAGCTCGGCCAGTCCGCCTCCGTTCTGATCATCGATCTGGCGCGCTTCATCAAACCGCTTGTGTTCCTGTTGCGCCACCGCCCAACCTTCGAAATCGCCGGCCATGCGCCGGTGCTCCATCAGCAGTTCCAGTTCGCGGAGATATTCGACCGGCCACGCGCGTTGGAACACGGTCTGCGCGTTTTCAATCTCGGCGAGCTGCCGCAAATAACCCGCCTGCTTGAGTTTCAACGCTTCGGGAAGCGGCTGTTCCGCAGTCGGAGGAACCGCCGAGGCGGAACTTGTCGCGAAGGCCGCATCCAGCGCTTCCGCCTTGGCCAACCAAAGCCGCGCATAATGTTTCAGCGGCACGGCAAGCGCACCGCGCTCGTAGGCGTAAAGCCCTGGACGGAAGAAGACGCGAAGCCCCGGCCCGAACCCGCCCTTGACGGCACGGACTACGACGGGCAGGGACAGCAGGTAGAGCAACGCAATACCGGCAATGGCGGACGCGACGATGCCCGCGTCAACCAAGAAATGGTGGCGTCGGATCGCACGCCGGATGGCCAAAACATCCGGATGATCAGGCGCGATTTCGCGCAGGAGATCCGCGCAGATCCGCGAAGCAGCGGACCATTCACGCTCTTTGAGCGCCTTACGGGCGCGCAACAGGTCACGCCTGAGCGTCAGTTCAGGGATCTGACGCTTCTCTTCCCCAAAGGCGGCCTTGTCCTCCGAAAGTTCGCGATACTGATCAATGAAAGCGGCGGCACGTTCAAAATTCTCGGCGCGCAGTTCCATCGGGATTTGCTCTTTCAGTTGCTCGCGCCGACGAATACTCTTCTCGGCCTGGTCACGCAGGCCGACCACCTCGGCGAGAAACTGCCGCCCCGAAGGTCCGGCCGGCTCAAATCCATGCACGCGGCCAGCCATGGAGGCCACCCGTTCAAAACGCCGCTGGTCGACCGCCTCACGCATTTTCCTGAGGAGCAGCAGAACCGATTCGTAGGCGCGCGCGTCTGCCCCGCAGTTTCCGCAATACTGCACGCCGACAAAGGTTTCAGCACCACATTCGGGACAACTTTCCGATCCGTCCCAACCGCACTCCGCGCAAAATTTGATCGCGAGCGGATTGACGGCATCGCACCACTTGCAGCGCCAGGTGGTCTTGACCGTGGGGGTTTCAACACGCGTCTTGGTCTGGATATGGTGCAGGGCCTCATTGAAGGCGGCCGCGGATTGCCAGCGCTGCTCGCGATCCGTGGCGAGTGCCTTCACCACGACCTCGCGCAGCGGCACCGGCACATCCTGCTCGCGAAAATAACGCGGATTCTGACCCGTGATCGCGAAATAGAGCAGCGCACCCAGCCCATACACATCGGCGCGTTCATCCGTAACACTGGCGTCAGACTCCTGCTCTGGCGCGCCGTATCCCAGCGACAGCAGTTTTTCTCCCGGCACGGTGAGCTTGGACTCTTCCTTGCGCATCAGACGCGCCAGACCGAAATCCACGATCTTGGGTTCATTGCTCTTGTCCAGCAGCACATTACTCGGTTTGAGATCGCGATGGATCACGCCGCTGGCATGGGCGTAGGCAACGGCACGCCCAATCTTCAGCAAAAGATCGATCGCCTCGTCCGTCGAAAGCTGACCGTGCCGCGCCACGTACTGTTCGAGCGTAAGAGGCGGATTCGGTTGTACCAGACCCCCCGAGCCGGCCTCCTTTTTGACCTCGGTCTCGTCCGGACCAGCCACGTATTCCATGACAATGAACGGGCCGTCCTCATCCTCACCCAAGGCGTAGATGTGCACGATATGCACATGGCTGAGCGTAGCGACCGCCCGCGCCTCATGCAGAAAGCGCTGGCGCAACGACGGGATGGTTTGCGCCTGACTGTTGAGGCGCTTGATCGCCACGAAACGGCCAAGGCGGCGGTCTCGGGCAAGATAAACCACGCCCATGCCGCCGTTGCCGATCTTGCTGTAGATCGTATATTGGTCAAACAACTTGTCATTGCGCGGCTCATCAAACGCCGGCTCGGCGGCCGATCCGATCCGGACCGTCGGCGGTTCCTGCGACGCATCCGGAACGATACGTTCTGTCGGCGGAACCTGAATTCTGGCTGTATTTTCTTGCTGCACACGCACTCCAAAGCCACATGGCCGATACGACTTGCTTGACGCGCACTCAAATGAACGAAACTTGATGGCCACAGTATACGCTTAGCCCAGGCGCACGTCAAACCACGTGCCCTTACTCGATCATCACATCAGCCACCACCGGGAAATGGTCGGAGGGATAGAGCTGATTTTCCGAATCGTTGAGCGTGGCATGGGTGAGAACCTGGATGCCGGCTGAAACGAAAATATAGTCAATCGGCTGGCCCTCGGGTTGCGCCACGTACTTAAACGCGGAGAACGTCTTGATCGGCCCGGTATGGGGCGTCTTGGAAATGTCAAAGCTGTCGTGCAAGTGGGTCGTGACGATCTCATACGGCCCCCCGGCTGCTTGCGGATCTTTGGGGCCGGCGTTCTTGAAATCCGCCTGCAAGGCAGCCACATCGACAGGGCGTTGAGAGGGCGTGGAATTCATGTCGCCGGTCAGGAACACCGGCCGGCCCTGCGCATAGCGTGCCATCCGAGTCAGAATCAATGCCATACCGTTGCGCCGCGCCTCCCGGCTGATATGGTCGAGATGGGTATTGAAACACACGAAGGTCTTGCCGGTTTTCAGGTCTTTCATGTCGGCCCACGTGCAAACGCGCGGGCATGCGGTTTCCCACGACTTCGAGCCGGGCACTTCGGGGGTCTCGGAAAGCCAGAAGGTGCCACTTTTCGACACTTCGAAACGATCCTTCCGGTAGAAGATGCACGCGTGCTCTCCCCCACGCTGGCCGTCTTCGCGCCCGACGCCGACATACGCCCATTTTTCGCCCATGCGCGCCAGCAGGTCGTCGATCTGATTGGCCTGGGCCTCCTGCAAGCCGATGACCTCAAACCTGTGCTTGGCGATCAGCGCACACACGCGATCCACACGGCAGGTCCACGAATTCGGCGGCCGGTCCGCCGGTTTCTCCACGCTGGCACCGGCCAACCGGATATTGTAGGTCGCCACACGGATGGGCGACGTCTGCGCCGCAGATTTTGGCGCGAGCGGTGTATACAGGCCTGTCGTTCCCGTGCCGCGAGCGGCGTATTTTTTCCACAGCGCCGCATCGTGCAGCACGGGCATGAAGACGCCCCCCACCACCGAACGGGCCCGGAAGTGACAGTGCTTGGCGCTGTCCGTCTGGTACCAGTCGCTGAACGGAACACGGTCTGGCGTCTCATGTAAGAACGCGTACACCGGCGCGATCAGCGCATCAAAGTCTTCCCGCCGACCGGTCAGCGTCGCGCTCCAGACCTGCCAGTCGGCTTTGGTCCAGAGCTTACGACTGTCGAGCGGCAGGCCGTACTTCTGCAGTGCCGTGCGATAAAAGGCCATTTCGGTCAACGCGACCTCTGTTGGGAACAGATTGAAACCCAACAGCCGGTCCCAGACCAGATTGTACTTTATCGACCACGTGTCCGGCTGATCAAAGGCCAACCGATACGAACCGCCGCGACCGCCCTTAGCCGCATCCATCCATTTCGGCACCATCGTCTTGGCCAACGCCGTGAAACGTTCGGACACCGCCGCATCACCATTGAGGGCCGCCATCTTGCCGTAGCAGGCCAACCCCATGATCGCTTTGATCGAGAGGTTCGCATTGTGGGCCAAATGACCGGCAAAATCGTCCGTGCAGAGCTGGTTGTCAGGATCAAACCCTTTGGCCGCCAGATATTCGGCCCAGCGTGAAACGGTCGGCCACCACTGCGCGGCAAAGACGGCACTGTTCTCGACGTGCGAAAGCACACCGAGGCAGATCAGCATGTTGCCGCACTCCTCGACCGGCATCTGGTTCTTCTCGCTCTTCTCACCGCCCCCGTAGCGCTGGCCGTTACCGAGCGGATATTGGCCGATGTCGTGCGGCGCGAAGTCGAACGGCCAGCGCTCATCCGAGGCATAGAGCAAAATCGGGGCGAGCGTGGCGCGCACCAACGTGGGGCTCAGTAACGCAAGGTGCGGCAGTTGCGGATAGAAAACATCGACGGTGCCCATGCAGCCGTTACTGGCATTTTCCTTGGAAAAATAGAGCGGCTGCCCGTTCGGATCAGCGACCAGCTTGCAGGCGGCGAAAGACTGGCGGTAGGCCAGTGCCGCCATTGTCGCGTATTTCTCGCCACCAACTTTCACGAGATCGGCCATCAGCTCCGCGTCAAAGGCGGCCATCCGTGCGTCGAGCGACGCGTAATCGCGTTCCGCTGCCGCCAGCATCTCGTTGAACGCGAGCCCGTGCCGCCGCCACCACGCTTTAAGCGGCCGGTTAAAGAACATCACCGAATCGACATCGTCGTACGCCATCAGCAAATGGGTCTCGGCCGACTCAGCCGAACCGAAATCACGCGTGAACACGAGCGCCGGGCGTGTTTCGCGTGCGGCGATGCGTCCCCCCTTCGGCGCGGCCAACCAGAAATAGCCCCAATCGATACGGATACGGTCCCCCGAACGTCCCAACACCGGCTGCGTCTCGCGGCCCATGCTCCGGGCATCAAGCCCGGCGATCTGCGCTTCGCCGAACACGACAGGCTGCGCATCGTCGCCCACCGCGATCGCGGCAGCCACGTCGACCTCGAGTTGAAACGCTCGCGGCCGACCGTCACGGGCCTTCGCTTTAAACGTGACATACGTGACCGGGCGTGAAAAGACATCCAGATTGTCGGTCATCAGCGGCGTGGCAAACACCAGCTCCACATCGATCGCGCCGTCCGCGAAGGTGGCGACCGTACGCAGCGGCCAGACCGCAATGCCGGTCTGCGGTAACGCCGGCGCATCAGCGGGTTCGGCCCCCAGCAGCCGGTAGGCCTTCCCGTCGACGCGCAACACAGCGTTCATCGGCTGCCGTACGCCCGACCAGTGCTCGGTCGGCGCATCGGTCAACTTGTCCGCCGGCGACCAGACCGAAAAGAACGGATCCACCGCCACCAGCGGCACCGACGGCGGCCGCAACGTTTGCGCCCCAACCGCCACCGCGATACCCATCCATGCCGTAAAAATGCGCAACACTTTTCGAGTCATGACTTCGAACCTTTCTTCGATTCCGTTCTTCAAGCACCCGCTTCATCCCGCCCATCGACGTACCGGGATCCGTTCCCTCAGATGCTGTCATCGGGCTTAGTGTGGCATGCAGACGGAGTATCGGCAAGAGGAATCAGGGAGTCGGGTTTGTTGATTGCCAAGGGGCGCAGGCATTCCGTATACTGGCGCAACTTTTTAACGTTCCTGTCTTTTGGAGAGAGCAACCATGGCTTACGACAAGATCAAGCTGCCCGCTTTCGGCGAAAAAATCACCCTGTCCAGCGACGGTACCCTGAAGGTACCGGATCGCCCGATCATCCCCTTCATCGAAGGTGACGGCACCGGCCCCGACATCACGCGCGCCGCGATGATCGCGTGGGACGCCGCCGTGACCGCCGCGTATGGCGACAGCCGCAAAATCGCCTGGATGGAGGTTTACGCGGGCGAGAAGGCCAACGCGGTCTACGGCCCCGACACCTGGTTGCCGGCCGAAACCCTGACGGCCTGCCGCGATTACCTGGTTTCGATCAAAGGCCCCCTGACCACGCCGGTCGGCGGCGGTATCCGCTCGCTCAACGTGGCCCTGCGCCAGGAACTCGACCTTTACGTCTGCCTGCGTCCGGTCCGTTGGTTCAAAGGCGTGCCCTCTCCGGTCAAACGCCCAGAGCTGACCGACATGGTGATTTTCCGCGAGAACACCGAGGACATTTACGCCGGCATCGAGTGGATGGCTGGAAGCGAGAGTGTCCGCAAGGTGATCGGCTTCCTGCAGAATGAGATGGGCGTGACCAAGATCCGCTTCCCCGAATCGTCGTCGATCGGCATCAAGCCGGTCTCGATTGAAGGCACCAAACGACTGGTCAAGGCCGCGATCGACTACGCCATCGCCAACGACCGCGCTTCTGTGACCCTGGTCCACAAGGGCAACATCATGAAGTTCACCGAGGGCGGCTTCCGCGACTGGGGCTACCAGCTCGCCCGCGAGGCCTATGGCGCGACACTCATCGGCGACGGACCGTGGTGTTCGTTCAAGAACCCCAAGACCGGTCGCGAGATCGTCGTCAAAGACTGCATCGCCGACGCCTTCCTGCAGCAGATTCTCACCCGCCCTGCGGAGTACGATGTGATCGCCACTCTGAATCTGAACGGCGATTACATATCGGACGCTCTCGCAGCCTGCGTCGGTGGTATCGGTATCGCGCCCGGCGGCAACATCAACTACACCACCGGCGTGGCGGTCTTTGAGGCGACCCATGGCACGGCCCCCAAATACGCCAATCTGGATAAAGTCAACCCAGGATCCCTCATCCTCTCCGGCGAGATGATGCTGCGCTACATGGGCTGGACCGAGGCCGCGGACAAGCTGATCGCGGCCATGGACACCGTGATCTCATCCAAGACCGTGACCTATGATTTTGCGCGCCTGATGGAGGGTGCCACCGAGGTCTCATGCAGCGCGTTCGGCCAAGCGCTTGCCGCAGCCATGCGCTGACCGGCTGCTGGGGGCGCGGACGTCATCGTCCGCGGTATTGCCTGCCCATAACTTTTCGTGTATGGTGTCGCCATGATCATACGTACGACCGCATATCCTCGCGCCGCGCTCATCGGAAATCCTTCCGACGGTTATTTCGGGAAGACCATCGCCTTCACCTTCTCGAATTTCTCCGCGCGCGTCACGCTGTACGAGTCGCCTGAATTGGAAATCGTGCCCTGCCGCCGCGACGGCTCGGTTTTCGACAGCATTCAGGCGCTGTACGACGACGTGCGGCTCTTCGGCTACTACGGCGGCATCCGGCTGCTCAAGTCGGCCATCAAGTGCTTCTACGGCTATTGTCAGGAGCATGAGATCGAGCTGCACAGCCGCAACTTCACGATCCGTTACGACACCGACATCCCGAACCTGGTGGGCCTGGCCGGCTCCAGCGCGATCATCACGGCGACGATGCGCGCGCTGCTGGCCTTCTACGGAGTCACGATCCCCAAGCCCCAGCTCGCCAACCTGATCCGCGCGGTCGAGAGCCGCGAGCTGGGCATCGCCGCAGGCCTGCAGGACCGCGTGGCGCAGGTCTACCAGGGCATCGTCTTCATGGACTTCGACAAGGCGCTGCTCGACAAACAGGGCTTTGGCCGTTATGAGCCGCTGCGGCTGCCCAGCCTGCCGCCGCTCTACATTGCCTATCGTACCGACCTTTCGGAGGGCTCCGAGGTCTTTCACAACAACATCCGCGACCGCTTCGATCGCGGCGAAAAGGAGGTCGTGGACGCCATGGCCTTCTGGGCCGACCTCACCTTGCAGGCGCGCGACGCGCTGGAAAACGGCGACTGGACGACACTGGCCACGCTCATGAATGCCAACTTCGACCGCCGCCGTCAGATCTTCAAGCTCAGCGAAGGCAACCTGCACATGGTCGAGACGGCGCGATCGGTCGGCGCCTCCGCCAAATTCACCGGCTCCGGCGGCGCCATCATCGGCACCTACACCGATGCGTCCATGTACGAACGGTTGACCGAGGTGTTTGCCCCCCAGAACATCCGTGTCCTCAAGCCTGTCCTTGTCTAATCATTAAGGGTTGCGCGTTGAACGTTGAGCGTTTTCCATGATCACCAAAGCTGTCATTCCCGCCGCCGGTTTCGGCACGCGCTTTCTGCCCGCCACCAAGGCATCTCCGAAAGAGATGCTGCCGATCGTCGACACACCCGTTATCCAATATGTAGTCGAGGAGGCTGTAGCCTCCGGCATCACCGACATTCTGATGGTGATCGGCAAGGGCAAGCGTACGCTTGAGGAACACTTCGACCGCAGTTTCGAGCTAGAGATGGAGCTGGAGGCCAAAGGCAAGCTCAAGGAGCTGGCCAGCATCCGCGCCATCTCCGAGCTGGCCAACATCCACTTCGTCTGGCAACGCAAGATGCTGGGGCTCGGTGATGCCATCCGCTGCGCGCGTCACCACATCGGCAACGAGCCCTTCGCGGTCCTGCTCGGCGACACCCTGATGCAAAGTCTCAACGGTGTGCCGGCCACGCGCCAGTTGATGGACGTGTATGACCGTTTCGGCGGTTGCGTCGTTGCGTTGGAAGAGGTGCCGCCCGAACGCGTCAGCCGCTACGGCGTCATCGACGGCGAGGCGATCGACGAACGTACCTGCCGTGTCCGCAACATGGTCGAGAAACCTGCGCCTGAGGATGCCCCATCCAATCTTGTTGTCGCCAGCCGCTACATCCTCACACCCGACATCTTCGGTTTCATCGATGCCGCCCCGCCCGGGAAAAACGGGGAGATCCAGATCACGGACGCGCTGTGCGCACGCATCGCCGAGGGATGCCCCATGTACGGTTGTCGCGTGCAGGCTCGCCGCCACGACGCCGGCAACACCCTTGATTTCATCAAGACCAATATTCTCTATGCCCTCCAGCATGCCGATATTGCCCCCGCGCTTGTTGACTTCATCATCGAAAAGGCCGACGAACTGCGCCCAAGCAAACCCTGACCTCTTTCGTAATTATTCCGATTTAGCGCTTGCGATAGAGCCGCCGGTTTGGTAGGCTGACCCGATCAACCTTAAGAAAGGATCTTATCCACAATGAGCACAAAAGAGAACCTGAAGGCCGCATTCGCGGGCGAGAGCCAAGCCAACCGTAAGTATCTGGCATACGCCAAGAAAGCTGACCAGGACAAGCTTCCCGGCATTGCCAAGCTGTTCCGTGCGGCGGCCCATGCCGAGACCGTGCACGCGCTGAAACACCTGCGCGCCATGGGCGGCATCGCTGACACGGTGACGAACCTGAAGGACGCCGCCAACGGCGAGGACTTCGAATTCACCAAGATGTATCCGCCCTACGTCGAAGAGGCGAAGCAGGAAGGCGACAAGGCGGCCGAGCGTTCGCTCTCGTTCGCGATGGCCGTTGAGAAGACCCACTATGACCTGTACACCGCGGCGCTGAGCGCGGCGCAGCAGGGACAGGACATTGCCGCGCAGAAGTTCTACGTGTGTCCCGTTTGCGGTCATACGGTCGCCGACGGGCATCCCGATGCCTGCCCGGTCTGCGGATCGGTCAAGTGGGACGAAATCGTCTAATCAGAGTCCGTCATGAGCAAGCAACTCCCTGTGCGACAATGGCGCTGTGTGTTGTGCGGTTACATCCATGCCGGCAGCGAGCCTCCGGGCTGCTGCCCGGTCTGCGGCACCGGTCCGGAGGATTTTGAGGCCTACGCGGCACCGGACACGGATGGCACGTCCGACCAAGTGCCGGCGCGTTGGCGTTGCTTGCTCTGCAACGACGTTCACGAGGGGTCGGCACCGCCCGACCCCTGCCCGGTCTGCGGCGCGGAGCCCGAATGCTTTCAGGCGGTGGAGTCTGAGATACCGACCGCGGTCGCCGCGCCGACGACCGATTCAACCTTGCGCCTTGTGATCGTCGGCAGCGGTATCGCCGGCGTCGCGGCCGCTGAAGCGGCTCGCGCCGCGGCACCCGGCGCAGAGATCACGCTGGTCTCCTCGGAGCAGGATCTGCCCTACTACCGCCTCAACCTCACCCGCTATCTGGCGGGTGAGATCACCCGCGACGCCCTGCCCATCCATCCCGAAACGTGGTATGGCGAGCAGCGCGTGCGTTTGTTGCGCGGCGAGCAGGTCGTGCAGCTTGACACGGCCGCTCACACGGTGTCACTCGCAAATGGCGCGACATTGCCGTACGACCGCCTGATTCTTACCGCAGGGTCGCACCCGCACATCCCGCCGCTGCCGGGCATCGACCTCGACGGCGTCTTCAGCCTGCGCACTGCCGCGGACGCGGACGGCCTGCTCGCCCGTCTCACGCCCGGCACGCCCTGCGTCTGTATCGGCGGTGGCGTGTTGGGTATCGAGACCGCAGCCGCGTTAGCCAAACGCGGCGCGACCGTCACCCTGCTCGAAGGCCATGACTGGCTCATGCCGCGCCAGCTTAACGCAACCGCCGCGGTGCACCTGGAACGCCACCTGAACAAGCTCGGCGTCACGGTTCTCAAGCGGGCGCGGGCCGAAGCGCTGGAAGGCGGGAACGTGCTTGAGGCCGTGCAGCTTCTGGACGGCCGGCGCCTTCACGCGCGCCTTGGGGTACTCGCCACCGGCGTGCGCCCGAATACCGCGTTGGCGCGTCGGTCCGGTC
>DAOTKE010000024.1:0-27745 GCA_035449085.1 Kiritimatiellia bacterium
AAACGTTTATCAAGTAAGTTAAGGAAAGGTATCATATTATGTCTACTCGACAAAGCACGGCATTGCACGGTTTTTTTAGCGATGTATTCAGTGTGGCATGCGTGTTGACGGTCTGGACTCTTGCAGCATCGGGCGCTCCCTTGACCGAGCGCCAGGCGCTTGACAGGCTGTCCGTATGGATGGACGGACATCCGGTGATGGGGTGCGTGGCGGGACGCGCCATCGCGTCAACGGTCATATTCCCGGAGAGTGGCAGCGCCTACAGCGTCTACGTCGTAGTCTTCTCTCCGGCCGGATATGCTGTGCTCAACAGCGATGACCGGCTGCCGCTCACCGTCGCCTTCAGTGCTTCGGCAAGCGTCAGTCTGGCAGACCGGCCAGACAACGCTTTCCGCGCTGCTCTGCTGTCCCATGCGGAACAGGCGGCGCTTACATTAGGTGGAATGGACGAGAGAACCGCGCCAGACCAGTCCTACCGGCGTGCGGCTGGCCGTGCGCCGTTGAGCGTTGAACAATGCGGCCCCTATCTCACGACCACCTGGAACCAGACCAACCCGTACAATCTGTCGTGTCCCGTGGCCCCCGGTGCCCCTTACGGCTACGGCGGCCGTGCGCCGGCCGGCTGTGTTCCCGTCGCTTACGGTCAGGTGCTGAATTACCACCGCTGGCCGATTCGTGGACAAGGCACGCACAGCTACACCGATTACAGCGGAGATGTCACCGGTACGCACAGTGCCCATTTCGGCGTGCCGTTCGACTGGACGGCCATGCAGTCCAGTTACGATATCTGGGCCGTCTCCCAGCCCGGAGACGTTGAGGTCGCCGACCTCATATACCGCTTGGGAGTTGCGGCGGACGCCGATTACGAGAGCGATGGCACCAGCTCAAGTATTGAGACGCTGGGCAGCCGCATCAACATGCACCTTTTTTATGAGCCTGTGACTCCGGCGGGAACGCAAGCCGAACTGCTTTCGAGCCTTGATGACAATCTGTACGCGGGTGATCCGGCTATCATTGGGATTCCCGGTCATGCGGTCGTGGCGGATGGACTGTTGAAAGATGGCGGAACCGTTTCGTACCATATCTGCTACGGTTGGGGGGGCGTGAACGACGGCTGGTGGTCTGCCAGCAGTGTCCCCGGCGGCCCGTTCACAGATGGCTGCACGGGCATCCGTCCCATGCTGATGGCCTTCCCGACTAAACAGGCGGTGACATCGGTGGCCGGTGATCCCGTGACGCTCGAGTGGCTGCTGCCGGTCCGCCGCGAACAGGAGGCCGAACGCATTCAGATTCAGCGGCTGACACCGCAGGCCGGCACGTGGAGTTCCGACGCGTCAACCCTGGAGCATGCCGTGTCGAGCGGTTGGGAGATCAGTCCTTCGGGTCGTTCGGGATCCTGTTGGTTTGCCGGACCGAACGGGCCCAAAACCTTGACGCTCACCGATCTTTTTGTTCCCAACGCGACGGCATCGCTCACCTTCTGGCTTAAATTCCAACTGACTGCCGCGATGTCCTTCCGGGTCGCGGTTTCCAGTGACGGTGGGGAGACCTATACAACCTTGTTCGAGAGAACAAACGCCATTCAGGCAAACTGGGGATCCCATACGGTCGGTCTTGGTGCGTATGCCGGCGAGCAGATCCAGGTCCGGTTTGAATTGACCCGGGGGCTTTCGTATTACACGAACGGCGGTGTCTGGCTCGACGACCTCAGCGTCACCTCCGGCACCTGGTCGCGCTGGATGCCGTTCGCCGAGGACACGACGCTCGCCTCGCGCCGCTATTCCGAACAGCGGGAGCTGTTGGACAACTGTGCCGATTTTACAGGTTTCGAGGTGACGTCCACGGAGACGTATAAAGATTGGACCATCAGCACCGATAGCGGGGTAGATCACTGCTTCTACAAGCAGGCCGGAGGTTATTGGGACCGCGAATACCACCTGACCGCGAACGCGCCTGTCACTCCCGGTGCCGGGACGCGGCTTCTCATGCGCTGGAAATATATGTTCTATATGGAACGTTTCCGCGTGATGGTCTCGTCAGATCGATCGACCTTCACGGAAATCTGGAGTACGGATGGCACCTCGGATTGGACGGAGCAAGCTATCCCGCTCGGTGCCTACGCCGGGCAATCGATCTATCTGCGGCTGGAATACGTGCCAGAGAGCTATTACACTGAAGGAGGGGTCTGGATCGACACCCTCTGGCTGCAGGAGGTTGAGTATCCTGAACTGGAAGGTCAGCCTGTGCATGTCACGCTTCTGACGGACCCGTTTGAGGCCGGCAGCTACACGTTGGCGTCGGTCGTGAAGGATGCCAATGGGGCGTTTCATACGCGTTCGCCTGCCTTCACCTTGAATGTGGTTGCATCACGTTTTGCTCATCGGCTTGAACCTGGTGGGAGCGTCACGCTCACCAACTATTACGGTAGTGATCAACGGCTTGAGATCCCGTCGGAATGGGAGGGGGGGCCGGTCTCTGGGATCGCCGCAAACACGTTTGCCGGCACGCCCGTCGTTTCCGTGATTCTGCCCGCCTCGATCACGACGATAGAAACCGGTGCCTTTGCCGGTGCCGCCTCCCTGCAAAGGCTATTTTTCGCGGGCGATGCGCCATCCGTTGCAGCCAATGCATTGGAGGGTTCGAACGTGACCGTTTACTATCTGCCGGGAAGGACGGGCTGGTCCTCTAGCCTTGGCGGTCGGCCGGCCTTGCTGTGGAATCCCGCAGGTACGGGACTCGGTTTCCTGAACGGGATTTTCAGTTTCACGCTGACCGGCACCGCGCTGATTCCTGTGCACGTGCAGGCGACTACCAATCTGCAATCCGCTGTCTGGTTCTCTCTCACCAACACCGTGATCGATGGCTCCGGAGCAGTCAAGGTCAGCGACCCAGAGTCTCCGGCCCATGACACGCGCTTCTATCGCTTCGTATGGCCGTGAGAGCTCACGGGTTTGATCGCTGAAGCAACACACCCGCGTGCCCGCAGGGGATCACCACCTTGCCCTCATGAAAAACGGCGATGTCCGGATTGCCGGAAAGTTTCCAGGCGTTCAACAATACGGGCCGCTCGGGATCGGTGAAGTCGTAAAGTGCGGCGCGGCGGTCGATCCGGCTGGTGAAGACAACACGCTTGCCGTCCGAGCGCGGAATGCCGTTGATCGCGTCTTCGCGTTCACCCGGGAACGCCGCCGGGAGCTTGCGGAAGTTCCATTTGCTTCCATCAGCGGGGTCTCCTTCACCGGGACGAAGCCATGCGTAACTGCCTTTTGCGCTGGCGATGGACAACCCATCGCGGAAAGTGCAGATGCCACTCGACAGGCTCAACCGGTTGACCAGCGTCTCAACGCTTTGCCGCGGTGCGGGCTGAGCAGCGAGATCAAACCACTTGACGCTGGCGTGGGCGTTGTTGAACGCAAAGTGACGTCCATCGGGCGAGGCGTCGGCGAGATACTTGTCCCAACCCGGACACGAGCCGCTGTGCAACACATGCTTGAATGCCGGTAACGCGCGAATGTCATAAAGCTCAATCCCGCGACGGTCCGAACAGAACAGCCATCCCGGTATGGTCGGCTGCACGTAAAGCGCCAGATCCTTTTCATTGGAGATTTTGGGTAGCCGCGCGATCTCTCTGAATGACGTGGCCCCGTCCAGTTCGTACACGCCGAATCCGTCGTGCCCTTCGGCCGTGTAAAGGCGGTTGCCGTCCACCTTCACATCGAATACTTTGTCGTGCCCCGGCAGTTTGGCGAGCTCCTGAAATCCGCCGTTGTTCGGCAGGATGCGTAGGGCGTACAGCCCCGCGTCGCCGCAGGCGGCGTAGACAATATCGCCTTTCACAGCGACGGCGCGTGCCTGTCCGATCTCGCGCGGCTTCCACACATGCCAAGCGGCGGCATCGACCGCATAAGGCTCCCGATAGGAGGCGTTCTTGGGCGGTGCGCCGCGGTCGAAAGGCTCTGCCTTGGCACGCGGGCACGGAATCGCGAAAACGCCTGCGCCGTTGACGGCCGCGTACACGACGCCATCAGCCACGGCCACGGAACCGATACAATCGCTCGGCCAATTCGGGCGCTTCGGGTTGGGCGAGACCCAGCGGTCGAGCGTGCGGGGATGGGTTCTATCCGAGATGTCCACGGCGAACAAGCCGTTGTGCGTTTGGGCGGCGAACAGCAGATTGCCGGACGTGCGGGGCGTCCACATGTCGAGCCCGCGCGCGTAGAACGGCGGATAGTCTACGCGGCTGACGCGTTTCGGATGCGCCGGGTCTGTGACGTCGAAAATGTCGAGCCCGTGCCCCATGCCGCCGCCGTCGGACGGGCCGCCGAAACGTTTCATCTCTTCGGTCATCACGCCGCCCGACACCGTGCGGTGCTTGGAATGGTGGCCTGTGGCGGCGAACAGATAGTTGCCCTGCAGCCAGACGCCATCACCGTAACCGTAGAGCTCCACATGGTCGGTCTGGCGGATGGCCTTCATGTCGTGCGCGTCGAAGACGGTGACATATCCCGAGCCCCAGTCGCCTGAATAGAGCCACCCGTCGCGGTAGACAACGCTTTGGGATTCGTCCGTTTTGCGCATCGCGATATGGCGCGGGTTGTCCGGATCGGAGACGTCGATGAACTCCACACCGTTCTGACGCTGGCCGAGGAAACAGACATCACCCGCCACATCGACGCCGGTCGCGAGTTCACAGCAGTCGAAGCGGGAGCGCACACGTGGCGCCTGCGGCTTCGTCGCATCGACGATCCACAAGCCGTATTCGCGCGTGGAAACATAGGCCATTCCCTTTTGCACGGCGATCTGGCGCACGCCGCCCAGTCCGCCGACCTCGCCCAGTTTCCGCGGCGCGAGCGGTTTCGAAATGTCGTAGACGTAGACGCACGGGCCGGCACCCGCGTAGAGCGTATGCCCCTCGATGCACAGCGCCATCGCCCTGTCGCCGATGCCTTCTATCCGAAAGGCCTCGCCGAACACCTTGTCACCCGTAGCTTTCACGACCGCCATGGACGTGACCGCGAAAAAAAGCAAACATGCTACCCCTGTTTTCATCATGCCTCCTCAATCCAATTCCTTCCCACACAAAGGCCCGAAGGCCACAAAGGTTTTTCCACAATGCCCATTCTCTTCGTGCCCTTTGTGTGAGAAACAACTCATGTGCTGTGATAGTGTGAGGGACAAGGCCCGCTAACGCGCGCCGGCGGCCAGTTTCGCGATCTCGTCGGCCGTCAGCACGCGCCGGTAGACGCGCACATCGTCGAGGCATCCGCGGAAGCGCGCGCGATCCAGATCTGCACGGTGCGCACCGATGACGACATGTTCGCCGGGGTTGATGAAGCCGCGCCGATCCAGCGTGTCGGCCTCCTTGCCGTTCACGTAGAGACGCATGACCTTGTTGTCGAAGGTCGCGGCCACATGTGACCAAGTGTTGACGGGCAGCGGTTCCGGGCCGGTCAACGAGTGGCTCCAACGCTCGTGCGGCACTTGCCAGGTCACGCGCCCGCCGCCGAGTCCGACGCGGTAGCCATCCGTGCCGGTGTTCACGGTGTTCAACATCCAGCGGTCGCTTTGAGCTTTCTCAGAGGGGTTACACCAGAGGGCGACGGTTACGCCGCCGGGACTGAAGAAAGGCGCGGGAGCCGTCGCGGTCGCGCCGCCTTGGCCGCAGCGCAGCACTCGGCCGCCGCGGCCGTTCTCCAGCGTGAGGCCCTCGCAGGCGAGGTGACAGCGGTTCGGCGAAGCGTCTGCCAGAAGGCCCGCTTGGGTTGTGTCCTCAAATGTCCAGTTGGCCAGCAGGTCGCCGGTGATGCGGATCGGCTGCCACGGCATGCGGTCGCCAAAACCCGCGCGGGCCGCCTCGTAACGCCGTTGCGGCGGCTGTAGTCCAACATCTTCGGGGATGATGTCGGTCTCGGCCTCCGGCGCCCACGCGCGGCAGAAGACGCGCTTGATGGCGTTGACGAAGCTGAAGCCCGTGCCGGTGGTCGGCTCGATGTAGTGGCCCTCGCCGAACTCGGTCCAATTATCGAAGACCACGATCTTGCTGTCCCAGCGTCCCGCCGGTTTGGCGTCGACGAGTGCCTTGGCGTCGCGGCAGGCCGCTTCGAAATTCTCGGCCTTGGGGTCTTTGATATAGCTCCCGATACCGCGTTTGACGCGGCCCCATGGACGGTCGTCGCGCCCCATCACCACGTTCGGGATGTCCGGCACATCGCCGGTACAGGCGTCGCGGTCGACCCACGTCTGACGGTAGCGGCTCAGCACATCGGCGTGATCGCGGTAGGAGAGGCCAGACGGGTCTTCGCCGACCGGATTGACGCCGGCGGGCGACAGGCCGTAGCCCGTGACCGCGTCCCATCCGCTGGTGGCGATGTCCGCGCCGAGCTTGGCGTTGGCCGCGTCCATGCAGGCGATGACGCGCAGGCCGGCGAATCCGGCCTGACGGCACCGTTCGCGCATCTTGTCGAGTGCCACCTTCGTGTTTTCGGCACCGCCCAGTTCGGCGAGCAGCACGCGCGGCTGCCACACGAAGAGGACCGGCTTATTCTCGATCTTGAGGTAGGAAGGATGGGTGAAGTAGTTTTCGATCCAGAACGGCAGCACGTTGTCGAGCAGGTCGGCCTCGTTCTTTACGCCTTTGGCGCAGCCGTTCTCCCACATGATGGTGAAGGTGAACGGATCGCGGTATTTGGCGTTGTAGAGGCCTTCGTGAATGGCGTGCCCGAGGCGGTGGGTGATGGCCGGCTCAAAATCGGCGCGGTACCAGCAGTAGATGAAGCCGTTGATGCCGTGGTCGAGCGCGTACTTGATGTGCCAGTCGGCCACCTCAGGTGTGCCCTCATCGTACCAGCCGATGGCCGGACGCTTCTCCGGCCACGGCTCGATCCGCTTCCAGCCCCAGTGCGTGCCCTCTTTCCAGAGCGCGCAGTAGTGCATCAGGGTGATGTAGTCGGTCGCGGCCGGCTGCGGTTGCGGCACGTAGCCAGTCCAAGGCAGATCGGGCCACGGCTCAACCGTCAGTTCGAGTTCCTGCGCACTTGTTTTTGCACCCTTGGCGGAGACCGTCACGCGCACGGTATAGGTGCCGGGACGGTCTGCTTGAATGTGCCAGGTCGCCATATCGAAATCATCCATGCCCAACCACTCGATGTTCCGTTTTGTCCCGTCAATGACCTTGACGCCCTTGGGCACCTCCAGCCGCGCGGTGATCCCTTCGGTCTCCCCGCCGACATTCTGGATGCCGGCCACCACGCTCTCCTCGCGGCCGGGACGCAGCTTGGCTCGGCCTGCGGCAAGGGAGCGGATGTAGAAGACGGGCATGCCGACGGGACGGTTCGCTAAGACCAGACTGCGGATTTTCACCGGTTCGGTCGCGCCGGAGAAGCTGATGGCCAGGCGGCGGAGTTTACCCGTCCAGGCATCGGACATCGTGCCGGAGAGGATTGTGGGGCGGCCGCCCGATTGCGGCGTGAAGCTGAGCGATCCGGCTCCTGAGTCGGTCATAAAATCGAGCGTCCCGGTCACGTTGCGGCTGCCTGCGTCCACATTGAGGCAGATGATCGGATATGGCGCCAGATCAACCGATAACGTCGGGTTGGCCACCATGGCCGCCGTGACGGGGAAATCGGCAATGAGCGCGTCTTTCTCGATGCGGCAGGACGCCCCGTTGAGCGGCTGCCAGCCTGTCCAAGCGTCTGGGCCACACAGCACAGCCGGCGCATCGAAACTTTCAGCATTTGGGGAGGGTTTCACAAGCGTGCGCGACACAGTGCTGAGAAACCCGGGACGTGTCTCGGCCGGGGGCGTCCCATCGACTGGCAAGGATGCCAACAGCGCACTCCGTTCTATGGTCGGGCTGAACAGCTCGAAACGCGACAGCGTTCCTGCGGCCGGCCCGATCAGCAGCGGTTTTGAGCCGGACGCGATCCGGCCAAAGCGCGACTGGCTGAACTCCTCGCCGTTAACGGTCAGCCGCATCGCCTGTCCCGTCCACAACGCACGCACGTCATACCAGGTGTTTGTTGTGATCCGCGGCCCGAGCAACCGGTTCTCCCATTTGCCTTCAATCTGGACAAAGAAGGCCAGATGTCCGCCTTCACCTTGCTCATTGATGCGCAACAGGTACTCGCCGTCCTTCATGGCCAGGTTCTGGACGCCGCTCCGGCGCTCGTCGAGCCGGAAACGGCACACGATCTCCAGACCTGGGCGCAGACGCAGCTCCGGGCGGTCGGCGACCTCGACGGTTCGCCTGCCCGTTAAGCGCAGATCCTGTTGATCGAGGACGAAGGCCGGTTTGCCACCCTCCGCAACGGTTTGGGCAGACCGCGCGTGCGGCGCGGCGCAGGCCCAAAGCGACAATGAAAGGACGAGCACATTCCGGCAACTCACGATGGCGCGCATGTTGTTTCCTTGGAGGGGTGGCTTATCTCAGTTGCAGAATCGTTCCCGGCGTGGGATAGCGCGCAACCATGAAAATCACCTGGGGGGCGTCATCGAGCGATGCCGCCTGGATGGAATGTAACGTAAAGTTGTTCTGCGCACCTCGGTCGATCCCAAAAATATGGAGCATCAGGGTCGCCGCGCCGCGTTCCTGTGCCGCTTTGAGATGCCGCGTGATGTCGAAGAACATGTAATCGCCCGTCAGATAGCCGGCATTCAGCATGTTGAAGCGTGCGATCACGGAGGGATCGTCTGGCTGCACACTGCTGGCGCCACTCCCGCCAAGTATACTGTTCCAGGTCGGGGTGGCGTCACCGCTTTCCGTCCAACCGGGATCCGTTGTCTCGCGGATCACAACGTCATAATCGAGGTTCGTGTTCTGAGACTTCAGCCGCACCCGGAGCGTGGCCTGCACGAAGTCGGGCAGATTATCGGTGCCCACTCGCAGAAATGCTTCACGCTGGAAATTTATGTCGTTGTCCGACTTGATTTCTACGAGCGGATTCATTGCATAGGAGTCGTCCGCGTAACTGCCGCCCCGCACAAAGGTGTCAGCCAGAATCGATCGCGTGAAGGTCCGTGTCAAGGGTTGCGTTACAGACGCTGCCTCAGAAATTGTGCCGTCGGCGTGCACCGCGCGCACCGTGTACGTGTAGTTGCGGTCGTTCCAAAACGCCGCATCGATATCGGTGAAGGTGGTGTCGGTCACATCTTCAGCAACCGTGACGGGCTCATTGGCGGGGGGTGCGGTACGGGTGACGATGTAGCGCACGGCGCCCGCGACTGGACGCCAGTGCAGGGTGAAGCCCGGCCCCTCAGCCACCGGATCGGCCCTCAGCCCCTGCGGCGCACCGAAGCCACAGCCGCTCAACAGCAATACCGGTCGCTTCAGTTCCGATGAGTTCTCGCGTGACACGACATGCATGTAGCCGGCTGAATGCTGCAGGGTGTCGTCGCCGGTCAGGAACAGCGTCAGATAGCGTTTCCCGTCTGCGGCCGCCTGCCGGACCGCCTCGGTCACATCGGCCTCGATCCAATTGTCATACTTGTTGGAAGGGTCCTTGTACGCACAATAAATTCGCGCCAGTTCGTTCGCGCCTGGCACCGCCGTGGAGCGCGATGGCGGCGTGTGTCCGGGCGGCGGATTGTTGTAGTTGATCGTGTCTTCGTTCCAGTCGCCGAAATCGCCCTGTCGCACGATCACGTTCACCGGGCTATAAGCGCCATCCTGGGCGGAAACATTGACGCGCAGGCGCGCGTTGGCAACCGACGCCAGGTCGTCAACCCGGAATTTAAAAAAGACCTCACGAGCCGGTGATCGCTTGAGCGGCAGGGTCGCGTTGGCACCATAGTAGGTCGTCTTTGTATTTTCGTCGATGGCGGTGTCCGCTTCCGGATACCGCTCCTCTACTGCATGCATGCGGATTGCCACGGGGCGCGAACTCTCGGCTGTACCACTCGGCAGTACGGCAGTCAACGTGTAATAGTAGAGCCTATCCATCTCTGCGGTGAGGTCCTTGAACGATGTGTCTGTCGTGGTTGTCAGGATCGTGTAAGGCCCCTCCGGCGCCACGGCGCGCCGCAGGACGTAGCTGGTGGCACCACGGTACGGCAACCAGCGGACTTCGACATAACCTTTCGCGTCCGAGACCTCCGGCGGTTGGGTGCGCCCCAGGGTGTAAAAGAGATGCGGCCTACGGCTGGCCGTGGTCTGGTCCAAGGAGTGTATAGCAAAATTGAATCCGCCGATATCGTCAAGGCGCAGAATGCCGATACTCAGTTTTTGGTCGGCATTGACACGTGCGGCCTTGCGTACCATCTCGGTCACATCGACCTCCATCACGGTGTTGGCGGGTTGCGCCAGAGCCGACACGCGGTCGCTTTCCGGCAAACCGTACACGCGTGGGGTCGGCGGCGCATAACCGGGCGGAGGATTGTTGAAGGTCACGGTATTCGCACTCCAGTCGTTGGAGGGCATGCGGACAAACTGAACGGTTATCTGTGATGGCTGGGCATCACCGCCGCTGGCCTGAGAGGTTGTCACTCGCAATACGGCACGTTCGACGTGGCCCAGACCTGCGATGTCGTTAAAAAGCAGGTACGCTTCACGGTGGTACCCCCGGTTTGAAGCGTTGTATTTGATTGTGAGTGCTGTTGCGGCCGCTAAATTTGAATCAGGATTGTCGCCGTGGATATAGGTGTCTTCGGAGGCATAAAGCGTTACACCCCCAGTGGAGGCGTCCGCCCAGACGGCTGGAGAGGCATCGGTCTCGCCCTGGGGCGTTATCGCAGCCACACGGTACCAGTAGCGTTGGCCTGCGGTGAGCCCCGTATCCTTGAAGCGGGACTCGGTCACGTCGCCACCCACGGGGGTGAAGGGCCCTTCGGCGGCGGGCGCACGGTAGACACGATACGCCTGGGCGTCATTGTAGGCCTGCCAGATGACCGTAATGGCGCCGGTGTCCGGGCCGCCCTCCGCCGTCACGCCATACGGTGCGTCACTGCTGAGCAGCAGGGTGGGGCGATAGGCGGCGACGGCGTTCTCTTTTGAGCCAAAATTGGCCGGGTTTCCGGTCACTACAGTCAGGGAAAACAGGTTGAGAGTCAGGTCGCCAGTGCCGGCGGCAGCTGTACGGACGGCATCGCTGACATCGAAATACAGGAATTCGCCGGACTGCGGTAACGTGGCGCTTCCCACGACCGTCGGGTCGTTATCCGCTACAAAGACCGTCGGGATACGTAACCCCCCCGGCGTGTTGGTCCAGGTGACTTCGGTCTCGTTCCACTCCAGATCATGCAGTGCCCTGAGCACCACATCCTGCGTGGGCGGTGTTGTGCTGCGGCTCTGCACATACAGTCGCAACACGGCGGAACGCACGTTCCCCGCACCGGCCACGTTGAAGCGCAAAAAGGCCTCACGCGCGTCGGATCCTGAAACGCGCTTGAGTATTAATGTCGAGTCCGTCCCGTAGTTCGTGTTATCCCCGCGCAGATAGGTGTCGTGCGTTGGCAGGAGTGTGAAGGATGGGGTCGTCTTCAGATCAGCACCGCTAAAAATCGCCTCCACACTGCCGGTCTCGTCAGCAGAGGTGGCAAGCATTCCGATCAAACCGGTCAAGGCAGGTGCCGTGTTCGGTAGCGTCGTCGTGCCGGCCGTTGTCCAGGTGCTGTCGCCCTCGGCCCTGTAAGAGGCGGTCACCGTCAAGCCGGCGCAGGTGAGACGCAGCCAAATCGGCTCGTCCGGCACCACACTGGTCGGTGTGGTCACCACCTGCGGCGTCGTGCCGGTCGTAGCACGTGTCGCCAGTCCGACAGTATAACCATCGGGGCCGGGCGTGGCGAACAGCGTGACGCTGGATGAGCCGGGGGTACGGTCGGTGCGGAAGGACACGCCAGCGCGGCGTTCCGTGCCGGCACCGTTCAGGCTGTCGAGCCGTGCGGTGAACGAGAAATCGCCAGTCACGTCACGCGTCACCAGATGGCCGGCATCCGCCGCGTCGGTCAAAGTGTTGCCGTTCGCGAGAATCGTGATCGAGCCCGTTGCGAGATCAAAAAGCGCGTTGCCGTTGAGCTTCGTGTCGCCAATGTCCTCGTGCCGCCACGGATACGGAACGGGCGCGAACACGTCGGCTGGAACCTCCTCCGTCACTTCCGGCGCACCGACACGCCGCCAGTGCAGTGTCAGTGCACGGTCGGTCGTGTTTTGAAAATAATCAAGCCGCACGGGATACGCGCGTCCCGCTTCCAGTCGCACGGGGCCGGACTGGGCGAGAGAGCGTCCGCCGTACCAGTTGTTGAGGATTTCGGTGTCACCGACCGTGAGACAGACCCCGTCGTCGGAATCGGAGAAGAAGGTGTAGGTGTCAGTGGTGTCTACGACGAGGCTGGCAAAAAGCTCGGCACGGTAGTTGACGGTCGAGCCCGCGACCGTTGCCGCGGCAGCGTTGGTCAGATGGCTTTCCACGCGCGAAAGCACCGGCGGAATGGCTCCGGTCGGCGAATAGTAGTTCGCATACCAGCCCTGCGGACGGGATGCAACGAGGTTGGTCGTCGAGTACGGTGTACGGATCGTCGTACTGGAACCCAGTGTCACATTCGCTGGCGGGGTGAGCCCTTCCTGCGGCACAGGCACGGCAGTGGCCGTGTAACGGTACCAGATACCGGTCTCGGCGGTTTCATCGGTGAATGAGGCGGTGGTGAGACCGCTGGCCAGTAGCGTGTCAGAACCGTCAGAACCCGCACGTGAAAGGTTGTACGTATATTCCCACCCCGCGGCGAGCGTCGGGAGGTCGGTCACCCAGGAGATCTCGTTGCCGGTCGGGGTCGTCTGTGCGGCCACGAGGGGACGCGCCGTGACCTGCGTGAAGGTGTTGGTGAGGACGGGGGCGGCGCTGGCATTGCCGCTGGTCACAAACACACCGGCATTGAGATTTTCGCCCATGGCGACAGTCGGCGAGAGCAGCAGTGTCCAGACCCCGTTGGAATTATAATAGCAGCGGCACACGTTGCCCTGACGGATCAGACGGAAGGCTTGAGGGTCACTGGCGACGTTATTTCGGCTAGAGGATGTGGAGGTGGCGTTGAGGGTCAATCGCCCGGATGCGGAGATGCGGTCGGGTTCAGTGCCGAGTGTGCCACGCATGTGGGCGATGACCGCATTGCGCGAACCGCGCCCGTTGTGTTCGCGGATCATCACACCGGCGCGGGCGTTGCGCGAAAGCGCCGCGTCGGTCGGCTGTGCGACGACCGCGTAGACGTCGCAATCGCCGTGGACGGGCTTGAACACGAAGCGCGCGCCGTCATTGGCGGCACCGTACATGTCGTTGCCGGAACCCGCTATGGTGAAGGTCCCCTCCGCATAGCTGCTCCATCCCGGGTTGTTGGTCTGATAGGTTCCAAAGGCAGCATCGATCCACTCGTCGGGCAACGCTTGCCCGCTCGCACTCATAGCTAACGCGACGGCGACAACCGGCGCCAAACATTTAGTAAACATGGTGGTTCTCCTGCTTGATTCACCCAACAGCAAAGCCTTCCGCCCGGCAAGCGACCGATAAACGTGACGGACGGTTCGAATCCGCCCGTCAACAACGGTACGTCTCTCTTAAACGACAAGTGTCACCGTTGACAAAGATGGATAAAACGGCGCGGAGTGTCAAGTCGGGAATCGTCTGTCAGAAGGCGATGTCGAGGATCACCGGCAGGTGGTCGGAACCGATGGGCGGGCCGAGCCGCCGCGCAGTGACACGCACGTCGGGTGAGTGCGCAGCGTGGTCCAAAGGAATACGCGCGAAAGGCGGCAAGAAGGTGGGCCAGGTCGGCTGCAGGCAACGTCCGCGCGCGCTGTCGCAGAGGCCGCTGTCGGCAAGAAAGGTCTGGAAATAAGTGGACCACGGGGTGTTGTTGAAGTCACCGGTCACGACGCAGGGGCCTTGGACGCTGCGCACATGCTTCGCCAGCCGTTGCAGATGCCGATTGCGCCCCTGCCAGCGGGAGCGGCTGTACGGGGCGAACGGGTGGGCGCCGATCACCGTGAGCGGTCGTCCGTTGACGGTCAGCCGCGCTCGCGTCGAAGGCACGGCATCGTCTGAGTCCAGATAGAGGATCTCCGCCGTCTGCGCGTTCGTCTTGCCATAGATGGCGGCCCCGAAATTGTCCTCGCGCGGTACGGCTGCGAAGACGGGATAGGCGTTGGTCAGCCCCGCAAGGTCATTCAGCCAGCGTTGGTTCGTCTCCTGGAGCACGATCACGTCGGGCGCTTCACGGGCGACGAGGCTGAGCAGCGCGGCGGCGTCGCGGTTGCCGGTGAGCACGTTGGCCTGCAGAACACGGATTCGTGCGGCTGGCGCGAAGATCGCCGGTGGCTGTTGGGGCGCAACGGGCAAGCACAGCATCAGCACCGGCAGCACGTTCACGGCGGCAAACGCGACGCCGGTTATCGCGTGGTGCCAGTGGCGAGCCGTACATTCAGGCAACACATAGAGCGCGAAGCAGCCGGCGAGTTGCAGCTTGAAATGGGTGAAGAGTTCCAGATACCAGGCGTGCCGGCCGAAGAGTCCGGCCAGCGTGAAAAGCACACCAAGGAACGCGGCGCGCTCGACAAGCCGGTGCAGACGGGTGAGCAGGATGCGGGCAGCGGTGTTCATGCGGGCGGCAGGAGGCCGGAGTGGCGCAACAGGGCGGCGACGGTCGGGGCGCGTCCGCGGAAACGGCGGTAAACCGCCATCGGGTCTTCGCTCCCTCCCAACGCCAGCAGGGTGTCGCGGAAGCGCAGGCCGGTGGCGCGCACCGCCGCGTCATCCGTCAGCCCGGCCTCCTCAAAGGCGGCGAAGGCGTCGGCCGAGAGCACTTCCGACCATTTGTAGCTGTAGTAGCCGGCGGCATACCCCCCGCCGAAGATGTGCGTGAACGAGCAGAGGAAACGGTCTTCCGGCAACAGCGGCGTGGGCAGATAGATCGCGGCGTTCTGCCGTTTGACGGTATCGGCGTCCGGCCATTCCGGCCGCGGATAACGCGCGTGGAGATCCATGTCGGTGGCCGCGAAAAAGAGCTGGCGGCACATCGCGGTGGCGGCCCGGTAGTTCTTGGCGGCGACGAGCTTGTCGAAAAGCGCGTCCGGCAACGGCTCGCCGGTCTCGACGTGACGGCTGAGGCTTTTGAGTGTGGCGCGGTCGTAGCACCAGTTCTCCATAAATTGGCTGGCGATCTCGATGGCGTCCCATTCGATGCCGTTGACGCCGGAGGCCTCGGGTTCCTCCACGGTGGTCAGCATGTGCTGCAGCGCGTGGCCGAACTCGTGGAAGAGGGTGGTCACCTCCTGGAAGCGCATGACGGGCGGCTGGCCGCCGACCGGCACGCTCTGGTTACAGACCAGCACGGCCATAGGCAGTTGCAGCGTGCCGTCGGGGCGGCGGTCGCGCGAGCGGAAATCGTTCATCCACGCGCCGCCGCTCTTGGTGGCCGGGCGGCTGTAGGGGTCGAGGAAGAAACAGGCGCGCGGCGTGCCGTCGGTGTCGGCGACGCGGAAGAAGCGCACGTCGGGATGCCATACCGGCGCTTCGCCGTCCGCCGGGGTGATGGTGATGCCGAAGAGGCGTTCGGCCAGCTCGAAGAGCCCTTCCAGCACGCGCGGGAAAAGGAAATAGCGGCTCAACTCCTCGTCGCTGTAGGCGTAGACATGTTCGCGCTGGCGCTCGGCCCAATAGGCGATGTCCCACGGTTCGAGTGATGCACCGTCGAAACCTTGGGCGCGGGCGAAGGCCAGCAGGTCGTCGGCCTCACGGCGCGCGGGGGCACGGGCGGCATCGGCCAGTTGCGCGATCAGGGCGTCGACGGTCTCGACCTTGCGCGCGGTCTTGCTGGAGAGACTGAGTTCGGCGAAGGTGTTGTCGCCGAGCAGGTTGGCCATTTCGCGGCGCAGGGCCAGAATGCGTTCGATGAGCGGGGTATTGTCGAGGTCGCCGCATGAGGCGCGCGTCGCCGAAGCGCGGCAGAGCTGTTCGCGTGCGGCGCGGTTGCGGCTGTGCATCATGAAGGGGGCGTAGACGGCATGGTCGAGCGTGATGCGCCAGGGGCCGTCCTCGGCGGTGGCCTGCGTCTCGCCCGCGTCGCGTGCCGCCTGCGCGGTGACGGCGCGCAGGGCCGGCGGCAGGCCGTCCGCCTCCTCGCGCGTGCGCAGGGTGAGCGCGAAGGCCTTGGTCGCGTCCAGCACATGGTTGCGGAAGTCGGTGGCGAGGCGTGCCAACTCCGACTGGATCTCATTGAAGCGCTGCTGCTGGTTCTCCGGCAATCCTACGCCCGCCTGCTCGGCCGCTTGGATGGCTTTGTCCAGGATGCGGCGCTGGGCCGGGGTGAGGCAGGGGGCGTTCCGGTCGGCATCACGTAACGCAAGGTAACTCGAATAAAACGCACGGCTCTGGCCGACACGCAACGAGAAGGCGACGAGGGCGGGCTGGATCGACTCGTGGACACGCCGCCAACCGTCGCTGTTCATGACCGAGAGCATGTGGCCCAGCAGGCCCCAGGCGTCGTAGAGCGGGTGACACGCCTCGTACAGCGGACGCATCAGGCCGGCCCAGGTTGGCGGCGCATGATTACGCTCCAAGGTGTCGATGGCGCGATTCGCGTCAGCCAGCAGGCGCTCGAATGCGGGCGCGGCATTCTCGGGCGTCATGCGGTCAAAGGCGGGGTAGTACGGGATGTTGAGGAAAGGGGACATTGTGAGGATTTAGGAATTAGGAGTTGGGGGAGGGGGGAAGGCGTTGTGGTCGCGCAGCTTTTTCTCAACGGCGGGAGAAGGCTCGAAGCGGTAACTGCGCGTCCAGAACAGGATCGCCTCGCTGTCGTGTCCGACGGCTTTGAGGACATCGCCGACATGGCCGAGAATCTCGGGTTCCTCTTTGTCCAGTTCGGCCGCTTTGAGCAACCATTGTAGCGCATCGTAATGGCGTCCGAGCTTGAAAAGGATCCATCCCTTGGTGTCAAGGTAGGCGGCGTTTTCGGGCTGCTGGCGCAGGGCGTCGGTCACTAGCCGGTCGGCCTCGTCCAGATGGGTGCCGGCTTCGGCCCATTGATAGGCGAGAAAGTTTTTGAGTTCATGGGAGTACGGATAGGCGGCGAGGGCACACCGTAGGATACGCTCGGAGGCTTGGATGCGCCGCGTGCGCTCGAGCAGAGCGGCGTGCCAGAGGTAGACGCTTTGACTGGGGAAGTAGCCTTGTCGCATGCGCCAGGCATAGGCCTCGTCTAGCGTGTCGGCCGCCGCATCATTCAGGCCGAGCGCCTGATAGGTGGCGGCCAGGATGAGGCGCTCCACATAGGCGTCCGGTACCGCGTGGATCTGACTGGCAAGCCGGTTGGTTGCGTCCGGACGCGCCGCCCAGATGGCACCGAGCCGCATGATGGCCGTATTGGACTCAGGATTGAGGCGACAGGCGTCGAGCAAGATGGTTTCGGCCGTATTGGTCTGTCCGAGAAGCAGCCGGTTTTCGGCTGCGAGCGTCAGAAGTGCGGCGCGTTCGGCCTGGTTGGTCCGCAGCGGCAGGGCGAGATCGAGGCAGGCGAGCGCGCGTTCGGCAGTCTGAGGGCCTTCACGTGTGAAGGAGATGGCCCATTGGACCGGCAGGGCGGCGCTTTGGGCATCGTTGAAGCGGGCGTGGATGGCGCGCATGACATCCATCGCTTCGGGGACGCGGCCGGTCTGGAAATAGAGCCGGATCAGCGCATGGCCCAGCTCGCGCTCATCTGGGCGCAGAGCAAAAAGCGTGGCGCAATGGCGCGCGGCGTCATCGATGCGCCCGGCGGCTTCCGCCAGGCGCGCCGCCTCGAGGCGCAACTCGATCTCTTCCGGATGGCGGGCCAGGAACGGTTCGAGAACTTCCAGCGCTTCGGCATAGCGTTCATCATCCGTCAGAGCGCTGATGAGCGCTTCCAGCGGCCGGCGGTTGTCGGGATCCAGCAAGACGGCTTGGCGGAAAGCTTCGCAGGCCGCCTGCCGGTTGGCGTTGGTGTCGCCTTGCGCATTGTTTTCCAGCAGGATGCCCTTGGCATAGAGCGCCATCGCCCCGGCTTGACGCGCGTCACGCTCCGGGAGCGTGAAAGAGGGAGCACATGGCGGTGCCTGAAAGAAACCACACCCGCAGGCCAGCCAGAGAGCAAGCACAAAAAAAACAACAAAGGCCGATCCGATCAGCCGGCCATGCGCGGCGCATCGCATCAGTCTCATATCGTTTCTCCCGTGATGGGAAGGGCCGACCGTGGCGAAGACGCAGATCGGCATTCCAGAAAAACAAGCCTAGAGAACGATCCCGGCCGCCTCCCGGCAACATGCACGCCGTGCGCGCCTTACTTGTTCTTGTGGCGCTGAGCCTTCAGGCGTTTCCGGTACTTATGCTTGGACATTTTCGCACGACGCTTTTTCTTGATGGAACCCACGTTTGTTCTCCTGGAATGACGTGACCGCCTGCTTCGGGCCGTCACGCGGTGTTGTGTGTTAAAAGATGACTTTGTTCAATGGCAGTTCGATGATGCCGGTGGCGCCGGCGGCACGCAGAGGCGGAACGATGTCGCGCACGACTTTTTCTTCGACCACGGATTCGACCGCGAACCACTCGGCATCGTTGAGCCGGTTGATGGTCGGCGCGTGCAGCGACGGCAGAATCGCGGTCACGGCCTCAAGCTGCTCGGCCGGCACGTTCAATTTGAGCAGTACGCGCGACTCGGCGGCCAACGCACCCTGGAGCAGCATCGCGAGCTGCTCAATCTTGGCGCGTTTGGCGGCATCCGACCACGCCTTCTTATTGGCAATCAGGCGCGTGGTGGAGGTCAGGATCGTGTCGACGATGCGCAGATTGTTGGCGCGCAGCGAGGAGCCGGTCTCGGTCAGTTCGACGATGGCATCGACCAGTTCGGGGGCCTTGACTTCGGTGGCGCCCCATGAGAACTCGACCTCCGCGGTGACGCCGTGCTGGGCAAGATACCGGTTGGTCAGGCCGACCGCCTCGGTGGCGATGCGCTTGCCCTGCAGATCCTTGACGCTTTGGATCGGCGAGTCGTTGGGGACGGCGAGCACCCAGCGCACCGGGCGCGAGGTAGCCTTGGAGTAGCACATCTCCGAGACTTCATGCACGTCAGAGTTGTTTTCGTAAATCCAGTCAAAGCCGGTGATCCCCGCATCAAGCAGTCCCAGTTCGACATAACGGGAGATCTCCTGCGGACGGATCAGGCGGCACTGAAGCTCAGGATCATCCACGCTCGGCACATACGAGCGTGAGCCCGCCTGCACGTGGAATCCCGCTTTCCGCATCATGTTGAAAGTCGCGTCCTGCAAACTTCCTTTGGGCAAACCCAGAATCACCGGCATCGTCGCTTCCTTGTTTCTCTTCGTCGCAGTTGAATAAAGGGCGTTCAGTTTATCGGATTCCTTTTGGCGAGGCAAGCCGATGAGACCGTTTTTTTTGAGGGGGTGGCCATGCGCACAGCCAGACGGATCGCGCATGCCAAGCTCTCCGGAGAGGCCTTGCCCTGCCAGGCAAGGTCGAAGGCCGTCCCGTGGTCGGGCGAGGTCCGGATAAGGGGAAGGCCCAACGTGACATTGACGCCTGTGTCAAAGGCCGCCATTTTGAAAGGAATCAAGCCCTGGTCATGGTACATGGCCACGTAACCGTCAAAGGGGGGGGGGCGGCCGGATGTGAGCCAGGTGAAGGCGGTGTCCGGTACGAGCGGGCCCGTCACCTCGAATCCTTCGGCTCGCGCCGCGGCCATCGCCGGTACGATGATCTTGTGTTCCTCGTCACCGAACAGGCCGTCTTCTCCCGCGTGTGGATTCAACGCCAAGACAGCGATACGCGGCCGTCCGCCCTTGAACCGCTCGCAGGCTGAACAGGTGAGGCGGATCGTGTGGAGCAGGCCCTGGGTCGTGAGCAGACCGGGCACATCGCGGATGGCCTCATGGATGGTCGCCAACGCGACGAACACGCGGTCAGAGTAGAAAGCCATGCAGGGCGTTGCGCCGTTGGTCAGGCTGGAGAGCAGTTCAGTGTGACCTGGCGTCCGGATGCCTGCTGCATGCAACGCGGCTTTATGGATGGGGGCCGTGACGAGGGCTTCGGCACGGCCGTTTTGGATGTCACGGACCGCTTCACAGATCCATGCGTGGGCCTGACGACCGCACGCGGCCTGGACAAGGCCCGGCCTGATGGCGGCCACACCCTCGAAAGGGAAGTCAATCAATACATGTTCCGCCATGTTGCGCGTGTCCGCCGACACCCGCGCATGGCTGGGGAGCACCTGCAGCGAAGAGGGGACATCTAATCCGGCTGACGCGGCAACGCGCTGCAGAATGTCATGGTTGCCGTAGATCAGGAGCTGGCAGAGCGCGGCAATGCCGGGATCAGACGCCAAGCGTAGAACCAGTTCTGGCCCGATCCCAGCGGCATCGCCGAGTGTCACTGCCAAGCGTGGCCGTCTCCCTGGCATCACGGCTCCTCTTTCGCGCCGGTCGGCATGTATGCGCCGACAGTCACCCGACACGCTTCACGCTGTTCAGTGTGCCGTGGTCATTCTGGACCCAGTCGGGGCATTCAGGATCCGCGCACCAGGTTCCGTCGATCACGAACTTGTACTGGTACTCACCGGGAGGAAGCAGAAGCGTTGCGGTGAAGACACCGTCGCCTTTCTTGTCGATCATTTCTTTGGCGGTCGGATCCCAGTTGTTGAAGCTGCCGGCGAGAAAAACTTTGCTGCCCGGCTCCGCGCGCACGCTGAACAGGACGCGCTGGTTCTTGGGGGCCGCTTTTTGGGTTGCGCGTTTGGCGGGCACAGCCTTTGGGGCCGACTTGGGGGCCGGCGCGGTTTTTACTGCGTTCTTGGAGTTGATTTTCATGTTGATCTCCTGTTTTCCCTCGGTTGCCGCCACATTATCTACGATCACATGAGGGGTGTCAAGCTCGGGCGGCTAGCGGGAGAGGCGTCTGCGCTCTTCCAAATAGGCGCGGACAAACGTGTCGACCGGTTCGTCGGATTTCACGAGACGGTAATCGACTTTCATTTCGGAACAGGCCTTGCGGTAATCTTCGATGAACTGGCCCATCAGGTCTTTGTACTCTTTCGCCATGGTCCGTGGATCGGCGATCATCCGTTCCCCGGTTTCCAGATCCTCGAATTCAGCACCGCGTTTCAGGTCGAGGGTCAGCTCGACCGGATCGAGGGTGTGGAAGACGATCACGTCGTGCAGATTCTTGCGGAAGTGAGCGATCGCCTTGATGATCTCCGGCTGGTCGTCAAGCAGGTCGGAGATGACAATGACCATGGCGCGACGGTTGATGGATTCCGCGATCTGGTGCATGACATCCGCGCCTGCCGTGCCTTTGGCGGGTTTGTAGCCCTGCAAAATCTTCAATGCGTTGTTCAATTCGTTGAAGGAGTTTTTGCACGGCAGCGCCGCGTCCATTTTCTCGCCGTAAATATACATGCCGACGGCGTCGCGCGCCTTGAGGATCACGTAACCCAACGCGGCCGCAAGGGTGCAGGCGTAGTTGAATTTGGTCGGGTGTTCCCCGGACGAGTAATTCATCGATCCGCTGCGATCGACCAGCAAATAGACACGCAGGTTGGTCTCGTCCTGATAACGCCGGACATAATACTTGTCCGTACGGCCCAGGACCTTCCAATCGATACGCTTGAGGTCATCGCCGGGTATATAGGCTCGATGGTCAGCGAACTCGGTGCTGGCGCCTTTTTGGGCACTGCGGTGGCGCCCGGCCAAAGTCCCTTCCACCACATAGCGTGAATTGAGCGCGAGGCGGTTGAGCTTCGACATCTGGCTAGGCGTCAAATACGCGGAGATCCCTTCTTTACTCATTCGCGGCTCCCCGAGGCATGGCAACCACCCAGAAATCACAGTCACCGTCGATCATCAGCGCGAACCGCCCGTCCGACCCCAGCTTCAGGAACCGGATGCCGTTGATCAAGCCGCTTTCCGTCGCTACGCCCCGCTGCGTGCCGGAGTCGGTCGTTGTTTCAAACTCGACACTGACCGGATTGGATGATTTACGGCTGATGATCGTGGCACGTTTGTTGCCGCCGTAGGTATCGAGGGTCATTGATTTGAGCGAGGTGAGACGGTTGCCCAGGCTCTTGCTGTAGAGCGAATAGCGTTGGTTGGTGACTCCTTTGAGCCGGCTGAATGCCTCGGTTCGGTAGACCCAGGGGGCGCCGAAGCGGTCACTTTTGGCGGGTGCCGTACCGGCCGGCTGATTCAGGATCGGGGCCAAGCTGGAGGGGAATTCGACGTGGTCGGCGTGATAGGCTTTCAGTGCCTTTTCAAGTTGGGCATGATCGATGCGCGTCAACCAGCGGCGGGCCATGGTATCCGCGAAACGCGCGACCGGGCGGGCCGCCTTGTCGCTGGTCACCGCGCTTTCAAAGACACGTACGGCGTCCGCCTGCATGCCGCCGGCCAGCAGATGCCAAGCTGCGAGCGTCTTGACAACGGGAAGAAACTCGCCCAGCGTGGTGCTTTTGTCCATCACGCTCTGGCACGCCGCGATCACGGCCTTGTGATCCTTCGGCGTGCGTACATGCGCGCCCCAAGCTTTGAGAAAGGCCTCCTCTTGCGGCGTGGCCGCCCGGGCGGATACACACGTGCACAACACCGTGGCGGCGCTGGCAAGGGAGACCGCCCAACGGCGGCCGGAAAACATGAGGGGAACGGGCATGAACGACATTAGCGCGTGCTCGAATACATCAGGATGTTCACGCCCAGTTTCAGCGCGTCATCCTCGAGATAACTGTTGCAGTACTTGTTGGGCGAAAGCTCCCAGGCACCGGCCATGCCGATCGGGCTATAGATCACGGCGGGATTGCCATCGACCTCCACGGACAGCACCTGCGGCGCGATCGCCGGTGAGTTGTTATAGGCTTTGGCAAGGGCCGGCGTCACTTTCATGCTTGAAATGTCATTGGGCAGGCGGAAAAGCGGATGGCCAGTCCGCAGGGACGTGAACGAGGTGCCGGGGAGCACGCGCGCCATGTTCTCACGGAAGGAGACGTCAAAGGCCTTACGGCCACAGCACGCCTCGGCGATCAGCAGACCGCCATGCGTCAGGTAGTTGCGCAGTGCGGTGACTTCATCGGGCTTCAACGTGAAGGATTCGTGGCCCGTCATGTAGAGCACGGGGGAATCGAACAGCTTGGGATCTGTCAGACGGATCTCTTGCGTCGAAAATTTCACCGGGACGCCGGTTCTCACGTTGTACTGGGAGAGCAGCACGGAGAGTCCCACGTGGCGCGTTTTCCATTCGCCGTCGTAAATGACCTGCGCAATGTTCATGGAGCCGGCCGTCGAAACTTGCTTGGCGTCCTCAAAACGGGTTTTCTTCATGTTCTCCAGCGTCCAGTTGCGCATGGCACTGGCATAGCTCAGAATGTTCATGCCGAGCTGCTGGGCAGACTCGGGTTCGTAGGCGATGATATTGTCATCCTCCAGCGGATCCCAGCCGACTTCCATCCCGAAACGCGAGACGATCGCCACCGTACGACAGTCGATCGTGACACCATCAAGCCAAGGTTCATTGCCATTGTAAATGGCACGGACGCCCGGGCGGTAGTTCACACGGTCAAGACTGTAGTAGGCGTGGAAGATCGGGTGATCAGGGCTGAGCCGCCTCACCGGCGCTTCCGGGAAAACCTCGTTGAGAACCTTGATCGCCGAGTCGTAAAAGGGCTTTGAGCCCATGCCGGCATTCAAAATGATCGTGCCGCCCCGCAGCAGGTACTCGCGCAGTTTTTTCTTCTCCTCGTCATTCAAGCTCCAGTGATAGTGGCCGGAGCGGTAGAGGATCGGGTTCTGATCCGGATCCGCATCGATCTCGGCGAACGACTTGGCCTCAAAGTCGTAATCGACCTCAGCCATGTTTTTGAGCGATTTCAGCAGATTGTTCAGGTCGTTCGGTCGCGCGTTCCAATCCTGCTCGCCATATGGCGACGTCAGCTTGGTGAACATCGTCGGGGGCTTGGGCGGATTTTTCTTTTCGGAGCGCGACGCCGGAGTGGCCGGCGGTGGCGGATAGGGAATGAACGTCTCGCCGCCTGCCATGTTTGCGGGCGGCGGCGGAACCTCCTTGCGGGGCGGCGGCGGGATAAACCCGGGCTCATCAGAACCGTCCCCTTCAAAAATGTGCGCGCCGCACACGGTTAGCGCCGTGGTCACGGCAAGCACGGAGGCAAGCGTCATTGGAATGCAACCTGTAGCGATCAGCTTCATGATGACTCCTGTCAGTTTCTGGCCCGTTATCGAGTTGAGAGAATTATGGGATTGAAGCTGTTCCCAAGTCAAGCATCACGTCAGCCGAAACGACAACACCAACGCGTAGCCGATGGGCAGACTGTTCAGTGCTTACGGCCGGAAGAGGCGGCTTCGGAAAGCCGGTCGAGTTCGGCCTGATCGAACGGGGACAGTTCGCTCTGACGGCTTTTCACCTTGCGGAGCATTTCGCGGGCGCGTTCGATTTCACCCTTTTTCAGGAGAATACGGGCGAACGTGATCTGGACCCGCAGATCCTCTTTGAACAGATCCATGGATTTGCGGACAGCCTGCTCCGCCTCATCGAGGTTTTTGTCGGACTCCAGCAAGATCACGGCCAATGTTTCCCACGCCACATACAGCTCCGGGCTGAGCGCGAGGGCCGCGCGCGCATGCTTTTCCGCCTCATCAAATTTCCGGACACGCCGGAGCACTTCGGCCAAATCGTTGAGCGCGGCCGCGCTGGCGTGAGTTTCAACACTGCGGCGCAGGAAATCCTCCGCTTCGCCGTATGCGCCTTCCTGCAGGCGCAGTGATCCCATCACATAATTGGCGAGCGCATGTTTGCGGTTCGTACGCAACACTTGGCGCGCATGCAGTTCTGCGTTCTTCCGGTCGTTCATGGCAATGTCAAGTTGCAGGATCATGTCCTTGACGCCGGCGATGTCGGGGCGCAGCATGGACGCCCGCAGGAAGGCGTCACGCGCGGGACGCTGGAATTTATCGCCTTTCTTCATCGCGGTCTGCGCCCGGGTGATCTGGATGAAGTAGTTGTCGGAGGTCCCGGCGATTTTTTCCATTTTGGGCAGGATGACGGTCTCAACCTCGTCCGTTTGATTCTGCTGCAGTTGAACCATGGCCAGCATCGCCCAAGCCTGCAGGTTTTTAGGCTGCAGGTCGGTCGCCTCCTGCAAGGCCAGGCGTGCGCGATCAAGATCGTTGTTCATCAAGTGGATCACGGCCCACTCGACACCCAGCGTGCCGCGCGTGTCACCAGACTGAGCGGCCTGCTTCAGCCAGCTCTTGGCCTTGTCCAAAGCGCCTTCCTGAACGGCGAGACGGGCCAGACCCAGCATGGCCGCGCGATTGTCGGGATCATTCTTGATCATGTCCTGATAGACCGCTGCGGTCTTGTTCTTGTCGTCGGAAAGCGAGTAGATGGCGGCCATCGCTTGCATGGCCGAATTGCGCTGTTCGGTCGGCAGCAGGTTGATGGCGCGCGTCACGCCAGCCAAAGCCGCGCCCGTCTGGCCGGAGAGTGCCCAGCCCCAACCGAGGCGCGCGAACAACTCAGGCGACCGGACATACCCGTAATAACGCGAGAGCGACCAGAGCGGGTACTGGTGCTTCAAGTTTCCGACAAAGTCTTTCAGCTCGCGCTCGATCGCCTCTTTGCTGGCACTGGCCACGGCCGCGCCGCGGCGCGCCATTTCGAAACGGTTGAACAACACGGATATGTTTTCGGGATCGATCGTATTGTGGACGTGCGTATAGACGGCGAACGCATCGTCTTCTTTGCCGAGATCCTCCAGCAGCACGCCCAGATTGTTGGCGACGAACCCCATGTGGCGGCGCAAATGGAGACGGTGACGCACCGTCGGATCCGAGTCGTTCTTCTTCTTGCTCGCGGCAAGCACCGGATCCATCTCTTTCCAGAACGTCATATAGTCGTTGAAAAGCGGCGTGTTTTGATACACCTGGATGTCACGGGCGCCCCCGAAAAAAAGATACTCGGGAACCGGGGTCATGCCGGCTGTGTACCAGAAATCGGGCACACCAAAGACAGCCACCTTTTTTTCGATCTCCTTGTCCATGGCAAACCAGTCTTGAATGAAAGGCAGGATGCCCAGCGCCAACGCGTTTTTCATACGCTGAAGGTCAGCCGGGGCAAACAATTTTTTGTTTTCAATCTGACGGGCCATCCACTTGAGATAGAAGGGGCTCATATCGTTCTGCAGACAGAGCAGGTTCAGCTCCTGTCCGCGCTCGCGGGCCAGGATCAGCAGGTGGGGGTCCAGCGTGCCGTCGGTCACGAACCATGTGCGCGAGCCGAGACGGTCGAGGATCTCACGGGCACAACGGTCGGCGAAGGCCCCACGCGAACCGCGGCACTCCATGATGTTGATGATCGCGGCCAGCACCACGACAGCAATCAAGGGGTAGGTGATGATCAATCCGAGCCAGTCCCCGGTCTGTTTGGTCAGGACCGAGGTGGCCTCTCCGCGCCTGGGGCGCTCGACCTTGAGCAGAAGATACCAATAGGCGGTCAAATAGCCCGCCGTCATCGCCAACATGGCATAGGCCCAAACCGGCAGGTGTCCCAACGGCTTGAGAATTTCCCAGGGGGAGATCGCGGCGTTACAGAGGCCGAGGATCACCAACACGGTCAACGTCAGATGCAGAATGTACTGGCTCCATGACCGCTCATTGTTCAGGGCTCGGAAAGAGGCAAAAAGGGCCGCCAGCCAAGGCACTATGCTGGTCAGGAGCAGAATCAGCCAGTTGACGCGCGGCAGACCGGAACGCAATTCGATCAGTTGTGCCTTCCAAACCGCAACCATCACGTCCAGAGCCGACGTAAAGCCGAGGGCCTCGGCATCTTGTGACCCGAGGAAACGGTTTGCGGTGAGGTAATACAGCCCCATGCCGACCGCTGAGATCAACCCCATCCATGCCACACGGTTCAGCGTGAGCTGTCCCTGTTTCCATAGCACGGAGATTAAAAACACCAGAAACACCGGAGCCAAGGGAATAAACGTCACCGACTCGACGACCCCGATCCCCTGCAACAGCGCGAACACCACAAGGAAAATGCGCCATTGGGTGCGCGCATAGGAGATCAGCAATGAGGCGGACGAAAGAACCAGCAACAGGTTGAAGCTCTGATACTGAAGGCGTGTCGCCGACTGCCAGACCGGGACGGCGAACATGAAGGCAATCGCTGAGACTGCACCCGCCCATTGCGACACGCGCGCCGAGTACTCGACGGAATACTCTTCGTAGATAAGCTCATGGATCAGAAATGCCATGAGACGATAGAGGAGCCCGACCGAGACAACCGTACACAGCATGCTGAACAGGTTTAACCGGAGGGGAAGCGTGAACAGGGAGATTGAGCTTAGCCACGAGACGATGGATCCCCAAATGGGCCGGAGAGGCAACTCAAGCGGTGTGATCCCGCTGTAAGTCGCCATCAACCGCGCCGACTCCCCGGGATAAACGCCGGTGGATATCGTCAGTCCATAAACCAACAGCGCAAGCAAACACAGCCCTGCCGTTAAGAGATAATCCGTCTTCCGTTTTTGGGTAGAGATCTCTTTGAAACCAGTTGCCATAGTTTTACCACCTGAAATAAAACCCGGCCCGCACCACTACACAAAGCCTAGCGAACCAACTTCATCAACCGAAAGAAGTGTAGCGGTTTTTCAACGTGTGCGCAAGCCTTGGGGCCTTGGGGCGGCGGTTCCAAATCAAGGGGGTCGAGATGCTGGGAAGCGCGAGGGGGGAGGG
>DAOTKE010000025.1:0-27620 GCA_035449085.1 Kiritimatiellia bacterium
AAGGATTGGCTGGATATCCTGCGCTTGGTCGAGAGCCATCCGGAACTTGCGGATAGGCTGCCGGACGGGATACGGGCGAAACTGAAGGAGGCTGGGCCATGTTAAAAAACGCTCAGCGCTCAATGAGTAGCGGGCGGGGACGCCCGCGCTCCCAAACTTGGCACGGCGAAAAACACGCACTCAACGGGTTGGCGGTTGCCGTCTGTCTGTTGCCGCTTGAAAAACAGGAGGCTTGGGCAGAGATGATTGGCGTTGTAAAAGTCAGCATTAACAGGAGGCTACACAGTTCTTCTGCGATTAAAATTGAGACCTTTGAATTCTTAAAGCGCGCCGGAGGTGACAATCCTGTGTATGTTATCGACACCGATACGGGCGCGATGCTGTCAAAACGGGGGGCTTCTGATTGGGAAATCGAATCTACCGGATTTAGCAATACCGTGGCTGCTGTGCGAAAAAGATATGATCAGCAACAGAAGGCGCGAGAGGCACTTGCAAACTGGTTGACGGCGACGAAGGAAACCTTCCCCAAACTGTCGCATGAAGAAAAGCTCAAGGCCGCGACAAATGTTCTTGTCGCGAAGTGTCGTGAACAAAAATCTGATGGAAATGACCGTCGGCTACCGGTGCGTTTCGGTTCATCTTGGATCGTGACGGAATATCTGAAGAAAGATTCTGACGACACTCGCGGAGGATATGAGGTGCCAAAGGTCAATGATCCCCTCACTTGGATTCCTTGTGATCCGAAAGGAGGGACGAAGGAGGGGGTCACGGTCGTGTGCTTCGAGGTGAGAAGAGATGAGACTAGGAATCTGATTCTCTGTATTCCAACAACTCCACTTAAATTGGAGTCGAGTGGGGAGTGGTACGTTGTGCTTGACGCATCGCCGACGATTGTCGAGGATCTCAAAGAGGTTTTGGCGAAGAAGGAGTGACGTGAAGCAGTTTATTGAAAAAGCCGCGGTGCTGACCGAGGCGCTGCCGTACATCCAGGATTTCAAGGGGTCGGTGGTGCTGGTGAAGGTCGGCGGCAGCGTGATGGAGATCGAGGAGAACCTCGACAGCCTGCTGACGGATATCGCGTTCATGAACGCGGTGGGGATGAAGACGGTGCTGGTGCACGGCGGCGGCAAGGCGATCTCGCGCGGCATGGAGGCCGCGGGCATCGCGCCGCATTTCGTGCAGGGCCTGCGTGTCACCACCGAAGAGGCCGTGCGGGTCGTTGAGCGGGTGATCAAGGACGAGGTGAACGCCAAGGTGGTGCGGCTGTTGCACACGCATTTCGCGAACGCGCGCCCGCTGCACGGCGATTGGATTTTTAGCGTCGCGAAGAAGACCGGGACTGATCCGGCCAGCGGGGCGACGCTGGATTGGGGATTTGTGGGCGAGCCGGTGTCGGTCGACACCCGGCCGGTCGCGGAGATGCTGGACGCGGGCATCGTGCCGGTGGTGACACCGTTGGGCACGGGACCGGACGGCAAGGTGTATAACGTCAATGCGGACACGGCGGCGGCGGCTTTGGCCAAGGCCATGAAGGTGCGTAAGCTGGCGTTTGTTTCGGATGTGCCGGGGCTGCTGATGGACGTGAGCGATCCCGCGTCCCTGCTGGCCACGCTGCGGATCGGCAGCGTGCGCAAGCTGAAGGAGGCCGGCGTGGTAGGCGGCGGCATGTTGCCGAAGCTGGACAGTTGCGTGGAAGCGATCCAGGCCGGCGTGGGCAAGGTCCACCTGGTCGACGGCCGCATGCCGCATTCGCTGTTGCTGGAGATTTTCACGAAAAAAGGTGTAGGAACGGAGATTATCGCAGATGAGTAAGAGTACCGACATTGCCGCATTGTTTGACCAGTATGTGATGCACACCTATGCGCCGACCGCGACGCTGACCAGCGGCAGCGGCTGCAAGGTGCGCGACCCGGACGGCAAGACCTATCTCGACTTCACGTCCGGCATCGCCGTGCACAACGTCGGTCACTGTCATCCCAAAGTGGTGAAGGCGGTGCAGGATCAGGTCGCCACGCTGGGGCACTGTTCCAATCTCTTTTACAACGTGAACCAGGCGCTGCTGGCGCAGCGGCTCTCCAAGCTTTCGCTGAACGGCAAGTGTTTCTTCTGCAACTCCGGTGCGGAGGCCAACGAGGCGATGATCAAGCTTGCGCGTCTGTGGGGGCATGAGAAAGGCAAGTTCGAAGTCATCACCATGCAGAACTCCTTCCATGGCCGTACGCTCGCGACAATCGCCGCCACGGGGCAGGCCAAAGTTCAGAAGGGGTATGATCCGTTGCCGATCGGCTTCGCGTATGCGGAGTTCAACAATCTGGAGTCGGTCGCCGCCGCCGTCAACGAGCGCACGGTCGCCGTGATGCTGGAGGCGGTGCAGGGCGAGGGCGGCGTGATTCCCGCCACCGAGGAGTTCATGGCCGGCGTGCGCAGACTGTGCGACGAGAAAGGGCTGCTGATGCTGTGCGACGAAGTGCAGTGCGGCATGGGGCGTACCGGCAAGTGGTTCGGCTGGCAAAACTATTCGGTCAAGCCGGATGCCTTCACGCTGGCTAAGTCGCTGGCCGACGGCATCCCGATGGGAGCGCTGGTTGCCTCGCCCGCGCTGTCCGATATCTTCACGCCGGGAACGCATGCCTCGACCTTCGGCGGCAATCCGGTGTCGAGCGCGGCCGCGTTGGCGGTGCTGAACGTGATTGAGGAGGAGGCGCTGCTCAAACGCGCCGAAGAGACGGGCGCGTTGTTCGTTGAGGGATTGAACCTCTTTGTCGAGAAGCACAAGCAGGTGCTGGAGATCCGCGGCAAGGGGCTGATGCTCGGCATGGTGGTCGAAGGATCGGCCAAAGAGGTCGTGGACATGTGCCGCGAAATGGGGCTGCTCTGCTGCGTGGCCGGCGAGCATGTGGTGCGGTTCCTGCCGCCGCTGAACATCAAGGAGTCCGATCTCGAAGAGGCGCTGGAGATGATCGGCGACGCGCTGGACGAACTGTACGGCGGCGAGAACGGGGAATAATCCCTCTTCCTCTGTGCGGAGCTGTCAGGGATCGGCGGTCTCGGCGAGACCGGAGACCGCCTGACGGGTTACACGCCGAACGCGTGTGTGTATCTCCGCCTCATGGGTCGCGTAAGCGCGCGCCGACCGGGCCGCCGTCGGTCGCGAGAGTGCTGCCGGGCGAGCCCGGCTTGAGGCGGTAGTCGCGCGCGGCGGGATCCATGAATTGCGGTTCGGCCACGAGCGAGTTGGCGTCGAGCCCCAGTTCAGACTGATAGCGGGCGAAATCCGACTGCTCGTAATCGGTCTTCTCTTTCCAGCGCATGATCGGCTTGTCCGGCGACCAGTAGAGGTTGTTGTGCATGATCAGTCCGCCCTCCCATGAGTTCCATAGGCGCGTGCAACGGTCGGTGCTGCGACAGAAAATGTTATTTCGCACAATGAAGGCGGATGTCTTGGACGGGTTGTGGTAGAACATCAGATGCGCACCGTTGCGGTTGGGCCGTTGCGTGTGGGACCAGCAGAAGCCCGCGTCCACGCAGGTGTTGAACTCAAACACGATGTTGCTTGTGATCACCGAAGCCGGCCGGTTCCAGAACTCGAAGGAGTATTCGGCATTCCAGATCACGTTGTCGCGGTAGGTGATGTTGATCTGGTGGGAGTCGTCGCCGTTGCCCTGATTGGTGAGCGCCGCGTCGTACACCTCCCAGATGCGGTTGTGCTCCACCAGGTGGTCGCTGGCACCGCCCCAGAACTCGATGGCGTTGCCGAAGCGCACCGGATAACGGATCCCTTTATCGTTCGTTTTCCAATATTGGAGACCGCCGCCGATCCATGAGAGGTCACAATTGCGGATGGTGATGCGCTGGGTATTGCCGCCGCCGAAGCCGTGCGCCGCGCCGTACCGGACGGCCAATCCGTCATACGTGATGTCGTGCCTGCCACTTTGGTTGACGATGTGACGCGTGAGTGCCAGTTCCACGCTGTTGAAAGCCTTGGCCGGGTTGGTGGGCCAGGCCAGGAAAACCCGCTTGCCATCAGGGTCATACCAGTAATCCAAAGGCGCTTGGATATCCTCCATCGACCATTTTTTGACGCCCCATTTCGCGCCGTGGTTGAGGATAATAATGCCGACATCCCGATTTATCGGCGCACAGTGCGTGATGTCCGCTTCCCATAGGCCGATCACCGCGAAGTCAAACACCGCACCGGTCGGCAGGACGTCGCCGAGGTTGATGTGCAGGCGCGGTGCGTCGATTGTCTGATGCATCATCAAAACCACGTCAAACGTCTGCCACGTCTCGCTGATATTGAGCCGCGTGGTGCTGGCGAGTGCGGTGGTGTAGGGGGCTCTGTTGCGCATGGCCCGCACGTCGTCCAGTGCAAAGGGCATCGTTGAGCGGGCGCGCAGACGCAGCACCATGCAGGGCGCGAGCCGGGCGACCTCTGGCCCCCAGAGCTGGATATGGTTGCTGGCCTTGCCGGCCGCCTCGCAGGTGATGCGGGTGAAGGTTGAGCCTTCTTCCTGGACGCGCTCAAGACGCACGGACGCGCCGTTCTCGTTGTGCTTGGTCCACGTCGCGCCGCGCAAGTCTGCGGTCTGGCCGAGCAGTCTCGGCTCTAATTCCCGCGTGGCCCACAGGCCGGGACGCACCTCGACCCATTCGTCGGCCTGACTGCGCGCCACCGACCCTTGCAGGATCGGCTTGGGGCCGTCCCCGTATGCGCCGTACAGGATGCGTGCGCCGGGGGCACCGCTCTGCGGCACGAGCTGCCCGCGCCAGAGTCCGCCGCGCTTGAAGAGCACCTGGTCGCCGGGAATGAGCGTGGCGGTGTTGACCTTCTCAAGGGTACGCCACGCGGCGTCTGGCCGTGTCCCTTCCGCTTGGTCGTTGCCCGACTCACTGTCGACGTAGAAAACGGCTGGCGCGGTACGCTGCGCGTACGCGAGGCCGGCGGTCACCGCGATGGACGCGATCATCCTTGCCATGTAACGCATAACATCTCCCCCTGTTATGTCCGGTCAACCCTGATAAGAACCGTAACATGTGTCTCAGTGTATAAGACAAAGAGCTGCGAATCAATGTACGAAATGGCCGTAGATTTGCACGATTTGACCGGCTGCGTGCGTTTTCGCTGTACGCCGCAACCGTTGTGCGGCATACTGCGTCACACAATGACCCTGAAAAAAGGAGAGACTGACATGGCTATACCGGATGTGCGTGGACAAGCGATCAACATGCGCGATTATGTGGCGTATGCCGACGGAGCGGTCGTCAGCAAGACGCTGCTCGACAAAAAAGCGGGCACGCTGACGCTGTTTTCGTTCGATAAAGGGCAGGGCTTGAGTGAGCACACCTCGCCATATGACGCGACCGTGCTGATTGTCGACGGGCAGGCCACGCTGGTGATCGGCGGCAAGCCGGTTACGGCCAAGGCCGGCGAGTTGGTGATCATGCCGGCCGGGGTGCCGCATGAGCTGCGCGCGGAGGAGCCGTTCAAGATGCTGCTGATCATGATCCGCGATCAGAGCGCGTAGGGGACTCAGGCCAGAAATAACCGCAACGGATGTCCGGCGCGACGAGGTCGCGGTCGGCGAGGTCGCGCGCGTCGATCGGGAAGCTGCAGCAGTTCGGCAATCTGTAAAGCGAGTACAGGCGGCACGATGACTGTCCGTCTTGATCGGTGCGCAGGGCCCCGCAGGTGTTGGCGACCAGGTGGCAGCAGACGCCGCAGCGGCGGCATGTGCCCTGCCGGAGCGCCAGGCTTTCGCGTACATAGCGCGGCTTGAACAGGTTCAAGAAAAAGCGGCGCGCCACGCCGCGCAGCAAGATCAGGCGGATCTTGAGGGAGACGTGCTGACGGTATGAGTCTTTTGCGGGACAGCCCATTGTTTCGCATCCGTGTCTTTTCGTGAGCAGTCGTCCAATCGTAGCGACAGACGCAGATGCCCGCAAGCAGATTCGCGGGCCAATCCGTGCATTGACCGGGCGGCGGTCGAAATGATACGATCACACCCTAACGTTTGCAGTGGAAATGATCGGGGTTAAGGAACGGAGGTTCAAAATGGCTCGTGTTGCTTTTAAGGGTAATCCTGTGATGACGGCGGGAGATCTGCCCGCGGTGGGGGCGGTGGCGCCGGCTTTTACTTTGGCAGGTCAAGATCTCGCGGACATCACGCTGAAGGATTTTGCGGGAAAGACGGTGGTGCTGAACATCTTTCCGAGCATCGACACGCCGGTCTGCGCGGCCTCGGTGCGCCGCTTCAATGCCGAGGCGGCGGCATTGGGTGATACGGTGGTTCTCTGCATTTCGGCGGACCTGCCGTTCGCGGCGGGCCGTTTCTGCGCGGCCGAGGGGATCGACAAGGTGCATACGGCGTCCACCTTCCGGGCTCCCGAGTTCGGCACGCAGTATGGCGTGGTGATCACCGAAGGCCCTTTGCGCGGGTTGCTGTCGCGCGCGGTCATTGTGATCGGGGCAGACGGTCAGGTGATGTACACCGAGCACGTCGCCGAGATCACCCAGGAGCCTGACTACGAAGCGGCGCTGCGCGCCTTGGCGAAGTAGTACTCTGTAAATCCCCAACGCCGGAATATTGAACTGTACAGAGCAGTCGGCGGCATGATGGCTCGCGAAAAATGGATACGTCTCCGCGCATTCGCAGCGGCCTGTGTGATGGCTGTCGGCTGCGCGGTCCCATATGCCGGAACGGCGCAGCCGGCATGGCGCGCGACCGACGCTGGTTTCGAGCTGGCCCTGGCGCAGGGGATGGTCACGTGTGACACCCGCGGACGGCTTACGCTGCGCGCGGGGGATCAGCCTGCGCTGGAGCTGGGTTTCTTTCTCTGGCACGGCGATTATCAGTACGAAACGCTGGCAGGAGGACAACCGGACCGCGCACACTTGCAGACGGATGGCGCTTTACGGTTAACCGGTCTGTGGGGTGCGCGTGCGGGCGCGGCGCCGGTCCGCTATACCTTGGATTTGGCGCCGTCATCCGAGGGGGCCGACGTTCGGCTGTCGGTCGTGAAAACCGGCGAGTTGCGGCTGACCGACGGCGTCTGGCTCTCGCTGGCGACGCGGATACACGGTTCGAACGAAACACGCCGTATCTATCTGATGCCGACTTCGGATGCGCCGCTCGGCAAGTCGATCGAAGGCCTGTTCAAAGAGCTTTATATGGGTCGTGAAGACGGAATGGCTTGCCGTCTGCGCGTCGACGGCGTGCGTTATCTGCGCTCGCGTGTCAGTGCGGAGCGGCACGGCTGCGAAATCAGGCTGACGAGGCAGCGCGATGTCGCTCCGGGCGAGACGTTGACGGTGGCACTTTCTCTTGGCGTTGCCCCCATGCCGGTGATCGTGCGACCCGCATTGACCAGCCGCAGCGCATTGACGCTTTCAGCGGAGGCTCCGCGCACCGTGCCGCTTTTCGGCAAGTGTGAACTGGATGTCGCGCTGGGGGGCACATGGGACAATCCGTACGATCCGGACGATATCGCGTTGGATGCTCAGGTGACCACGGCGTCGGGGCGTCGTTACGCGCTGCCGGGCTTTTTTATGGTGCGCCATACCCTGCAGCCCGACGCGGAATCGGAATTGGTGCTTTCGGAGAATGTCGGCCAATGGAAAGTGCGTTTGGCGGCGACGGAGCCGGGGCCGATGCGGATCACCCTGACCGCACGGGACCGTTTCGGTGTGTGTACGTATTCTTTGCCGCAGCCGGTGGAGGTCACCGAAGACCGTTCGGCCAGAGGGTTCATACGCGTCAGCAAGGCTGATCCCCGTTATCTCGCGTATGACAACGGCGAGGGCTATGTACCGATTGGCCATAACGTGCCGATCTGCCGGGGCAGCAACGGCATGACGGTCCGCCAGATCCTCGAAAAGATGGCCGCGCACGGTGAGAACTGGAACCGCTGGTGGATGTCCAAAAGCGGGCTTGGGATCGAATGGGAGCCGCAGCTTGGTTGGTACCGTCAGGACGCTGCCGCCAAGCTGGACAACCTGCTGGAGGAGGCGGGGCGGCTTGGCATGGCCTATATGCTTTGCATGGACACCCATCAGGATTTTCGGCAAGACGGCTGGAAGGCCAATCCCTACAACGTGGCTCAGGGAGGCCCTTGTGAAACGGCTGGGGCGTGGTTCACGAATGAGACGGCCAAGGCCTTTTACCGTAAGCGTCTGCGTTACACGGTGGCACGCTGGGCTTACAGTCCGCACGTGATGTGCTGGGAGTTCGGCAATGAATTCGAGGGGTGGGCGGATGCGAAGCCGGAGGCGATCATTGCCTGGCATCGCGAGATGGCGCCGTTGCTGGCCGCGCTGGATCCGTACGGCCACCTGATCTCCACGAGCTGGTGGTCCAAGACCGGCCCGGAGGTCTGCTGGCAGATCCCGGAGGTCGCACTGGTGCAGACCCACAGTTACGCCAACAACGATTTGAATACCGCGCTGGAGGCGCACGCCTTTTGCCGCAAGCAGTGGGACGGCTTTGAAAAGCCGCACCTCTTTGCCGAGTTCGGGATCCGAAGCCACAACTTTAACGCAGATGACGACCCGTGCGGACGAGCGATCCATAACACCGCATGGGCCTCGCTTGCCAGTGGTGCCTGTGGCGCGGCCATGCCGTGGTGGCACGAGAACTACATCGAGCCCAAAAATCTCTATTTCCATTTCCGTGCGTTACGGCGTTTTGTGACGGGACTGCCGTTCGGCACCGAGCGATGGCGTCCAGTCGGGGTGCGTGGCCCCGGCGCACGTACGGTACCGGCGCGTCCATCGCAGCGCGATATCGTCGTGCCCACGCGCACGGGATTCCGCAGGGCCGGGGCTGACCGTTTCGAGATCCGTCCGGACGGCACGGTCACGCTGGCCGAAGAGCTGCTGGCGCTGCTGCACGGCAAAAGCCATCGTGACCTGGTCCGTCCGCCGACCTTCGAGGTGACCTATCCGGCGGACGGCACGTTCGGGGTGCACGTCGACAAGGTATCGCACGGTGGACATCTCAAGGTGTTCGTGGACGACGTGTTGGCGCTGGAACGCGAGTTGCCGTGCGGCGAGGGACATGGGGTGTCGTGGCGTTATGTCGACCAGTGGAAGCTGTGGGAATCGGTCTATAACGAGACCGTGAAGGTGCCGGTCAAAGCCGGACGCCGCCGCATCCGGGTCGAGAATCACGGACGCGACTGGGTGTCAGTGTCCCGTTACCTGTTCAACGGTTGTCGCGCCACCGAGACCCACACGGTCAACGGTTATGCACTGGCTGCCGAGAGCGCCGCCATCGTCTGGATCCAGAACGGTGACAGCACATGGGTGAACCATGCGCGCCATGCGGACGAGATCCGCCCGTTCCCTGCGGCCGCGTACACGCTGGTGGCGTTCCCGGACGGCGAATATGACGTGACCTGGTGGGAAACGTGGCAGGGCGCGGAACTGCGGCATGAGACCGTCAAGGCCATTGGCGGCCTGCTGACGCTTCATCCTGGCGTTGTGGCGACCGACATCGCGGCTGTGGTACGGCGGTTGAAGTGATGATCCGGCGCACCGGTGATTGAGTTTAACGCCAAGACGCTAGAATACAATGGCGCTTGGGCTTATTCTCCCTTGGTTTGTCAGCGGAATGTTGTTAAGATAACCGCAATCAACCACTCGTAAATTTTAAGGAGAATGTATGCGCACGGTCGAGGCTTCCGATCGGTATTCGTTTCGTAGAATGACCACGCAGGAACTGCGGAACCATTTTGTGGTCGAGGATCTGTTCCAGCCGGGTAGTGTGAACCTCGCCTATACCAACGTGGATCGCGCGGTGGTCGGCGGGATTGTGCCCTTGGAAGAGCCGCTGGAACTCAAGGGGGGGCGCGAGATGGCCTGCACCTATTTCTGCGAGCGGCGCGAGGTGGGCATCATCAACCTGGGCGGCGCGGGCAGCATCGTGGTTGACGGCACGACGTACCCGATGGCGAACCGTGAGTGCCTCTACATCCGTCGCGGTAGCCGCGGCATCCTTTGCGCGAGCGACCATCCGGCGTCTCCCGCGCAGTTTTACCTGGTTTCCTATCCGGCTCACGCCGACTACCCCACAACCAAGGCTGCTCTCAAAGACGCCAACCATATCGAACTGGGCTCGCTGGCGGAATCGAACCGCCGCACGATCCACCAGTATATCCGTCCCGGCTTTATCAAGAGCTGCCAGTTGGTGATGGGCTTCACCGAACTGCATGAGGGCAGCGTCTGGAACTCGTTCCCGCCGCATACGCATGATCGGCGTACTGAAGTGTACTGCTACTTCGATCTGCCCCCGAACGGTATGGTCATGCATGTCTTGGGTGAGCCGGACGAGACGCGTCATGTGGCCCTGCGTGAAAAGCACGTGGTGCTGTCGCCGGCCTGGTCGGTGCATTGCGGCGCTGGCACAGGTGCCTATGCGTTCGTGTGGGCGATGGGCGGCGAGAATCAAGAGTTTGACGACATGGACAAGTGTGATGTGGCTAAATTGCGTTGATTGATCCGTTGGCGAGGGGGCGCGCATGCGTTTTGAGCGGGTATGGCACGTTACAACAGGGACCTGTTTACAGCGCTGAGCTTTCCCGATTCACGAACGTGGATGGGCATGTGCCTGTATCTGCCGGGAAGTGTCCCAGCCTTCGTCGGTTATTACGGGCGCTTGACGCTTTTGAAGAGCGGCAAAGGTCAAATAAATCTGCTTGATGGATACGTGCTTATCAGATGGGACAGTTATGAAGAACAAAGTCTCAATTTTGTTGGCGGTGTGTTTGGTGGGGGGGGTGCCAGCGGGGGAAGTGTACGTCGTGCCGAATGGCGCTGAAGGCGGAAACGGAACACGCCGTCGGCCGTTTGCGACGCTGGAGCAGGCGCGCGACGCGATCCGTGCCGCACGACGCGCGGGGCGCGTCGACGAGGCGTGGACGGTGCGGCTGGCGGCGGGCGACTATCTGCGGGCTGAGCCGTTCGTGCTCCTGCCCGAAGACTCTGGACGGGACGGCGCGCCGGTCGTCTATCTGGGTGAAGGCGCCGCGACGCGGGTGATGGGCGCGTTGCGTGTCGAGGGGTGGCGCGAAAAGGAGGATGGCGTCTGGGAGGCTCCAATCCCGCAGCTTCCTGACGGCACGCGCGCCTATTTCGAGAGCCTGTATGTCAACGGCCGTCGCGCGGTGCGTGCGCGTCATCCGAACACCGGCTTTTTCACTCCGCGGACCGTCAAGCAGACGCTGCGCACCAACGATCAGCCGCGCGTTGAGTTCGCTGTCGCGGAGTTGACTGCGCACGGCGATGATCTGGCGCCTCTGGCCGCCGAGGATACGGCGGCGTTGCGGTATGCGCAGGTGGTGGTTCATCACAACTGGGACACCACGCGCCGCATGATTCTCGGTTTTGTTGCGGCCAGTAGCACGTTGCGCACGCAGGGCGGGCGTTGGAAGCCGTGGAATCCTTGGCGCACCAATTCGCTCTACTACGTCGAGAACGTGCGCACGGCCTTCGATGCGCCGGGCGAATGGTTCTATGACGGACTCGCCGGGACGATCCTGTATCGCCCACGCAAAGGCGAGCGTCTGCCGGGACGCTGGCGCGGGGCCGAGATTTTGGCACCCCGTCCTGGTCTGCAAACGCTGGTTGCGATCCGGGGCGATCCCGCCTCGACGCAGAGTGTGCATCACGTTCACTTCAAGGGGATTGCCTTCCACTACACCGATTCGCCGCGCCGTGCCGATCAGGTCGAGAAAACCATGATCGATCCTGCCGTGCTCGGTGCGGTTGATCGTCCGGGCCCGACGCAGTTCGAGCCTATGCAAGCGGCGGCGCGCACTGAGGCGGCGGTGATGGCCGACGGCGCGCATGCCGTCAGCTTTGAGCGGTGCGATGTGGCGCATACCGGTGAATACGGCATCTGGTTCCGTGCCGGATGTTTCAGTAACCGCGTGGTTCAATGCGCGCTGACAGATCTCGGCGCGGGCGGCATCCGCATCGGCGATCCGGGAGGCAAGGGCTTGAGCATTGCCAGCAATGCCGTCGTGACGGCGTTCAGCCCGTACAGCACGGCCTTCAACGAGGTCGACAACTGTATCATCACCCATGGCGGACGTTTCCACGCCAGTGCGACGGCGGTTTGGATTGGCCATGCGTCAGACAATCGTATTACACACAATGAGATCGCCGACCACTATTACACGGGGGTGTCGGTCGGTTGGGTGTGGGGCTATCGGGGCAGCGTAGCTCAGCGTAACCTGATCGCTTACAACCGCATCCACACCATCGGACAGGGTGCGCTGGGCGACATGGGCGGTGTTTACACACTGGGGACGTCGTTCGGAACGCGAGTCTGCAACAACGTGATTTTCAATGTCGACTCCTACACGTACGGCGGGTGGGGGTTGTATCCCGATGAAGGGTCGGAGGGGATCGTCTTTGAGAACAATCTGGTCTACGACACCAAGGACAGTTCGTTCCACCAGCATTACGGACGTGACAACATTGTGCGCAACAACATTTTGGCTTTCAGTCGCCAGTACCAGGTGGCGGTCACGCGCGCGGAACCGCACCGTTCCGCCGTGATCGAGGGGAACATCATTTATTGGACGCAGCCCGGTCAGGCGCTGGGGACGCCGCGTTACCGCGGGACGGAGAAGGCGCATGTCGAGTGGCGGCGTAATCTGTGGTGGTGTGAGAACGGGCCGGTCGATTTTAATGGCAAGACGCTGGAGCAGTGGCAGGCCGAGGGCCGCGACACGGATGGACAGGTGGCCGATCCGCTTTTCGTGGATGCGGCGGCGCGTGATTTCCGTCTGCGCCCAGAGTCGCCGGCGCTGGCGGCTGGATTCATTCCTTTCGACTTTTCCGAGGCCGGTGTCTACGGTGACCGTTCCTGGCGCCGACGGGCGCGAAAGTGAGGGGCTATGGGTTTTTGGCGGCGGACATTTTTTGCGACCCCGTGGCATTTGATCCGTTTCTTCATCCCTTTCACGGCGGTGATCCCGTTGATCGTCTACCGTGCGACGTTGTTCACGCACGTCTATCCGGGGTATTCTGCGGTGCTGACCGCAACATCGGCAGGATTGTGTCCGCAGGACGATCTCTCCTACCCCCTGTTCGCCATGGCCGCGCGCTGGGTGGCGGGGTTGTCCTACACCGAGCTGCCGGTGCGGCTCAGCCTCTTTTGTGCGATTTGCGCTGGTCTGGCGGTATCGCTCTTCTACCTGTTGGTGGCGCGGCTGGTCTTCCTGTTCGCCTGTGAGGATCCCGGCGGCGCGATGGCGGCAATGCCGCCGCGCCTGCGCGGGACGGATGATGACGCGGATGAGGGTGACTCGCCGTTGCGGGGCGAGGATGGGCTCGCGATGAATGCTGACGGAACGCTCTCCATTCCGATCTCCGTCCAAGCGCACAATCGGCGTGTGGCGCATGCCGCCGTACTGGGCGGACTGGGGGCGGCCAGTGTGCTGGCGTTCTGTGTGCCGTTCTGGCTGGTTGCGACCCGTCTCTATCCTTTTGCGTTCGATTTGCTGCTGTTTTTTTTGATCATCAACCTGATCATTTCCTATGACCAGCGGGGCAACCTTTTCTCGCTTTTTACCAGTGTGCTGCTGCTCGGTGTGTGCTGCGTGGAATCGCCGCTTTTTCTGCTTTTGATGCCAATCGGCGGTGCTTTTCTTCTGCGCAGCATGGTGCTGAATGGACACGTCACGACCTGCCGGGTGCTGTTTGTGGTGTTGACAGGACTGGCCGGCTTGGTACTCGCGATGTATGTGGTTTGGCAGACTGCGGAGGTGTGCGCAGCTATTCCGGTTCCAGCGCCGCGTCCGATCCTGAACGTGTTTCTTGAATCCGTGCAAAGCGAGCTGTTCCGCTGGATTCCCAGTTTCGGGTGGAGCTTTGCCTTTGTGCAGTTCTTGTTTCCGGCATCCATCTCATTTTTCGTTTTTTCGCACGCCTTTAGGCGTCGGACCCCGTTGCATTTTTTCATGCAGCTCGCGCTCGCGGTGCCACTGTTGCCGACCCTGCTGAACCTCAATGCGGCGCAAGGCGTGCTCGGACGGGTGCCCGGATTGAACCAATTGTTGGACTGGGTCCACCTGAACACCTCGATTTGGGGGGGTGCCCGGCTCACCTCGAAGATCCCCATTTACCAGCATGTCGTCATCGCGCTGTTTGTCGGTTTGCTGGTGTCCGCCTGGTTCCTCATGCGGGAAATGTTTCAGGAAGCGATCGACGAGGATCTCGACTATTACGAATACCGCGACAATCCGATGGTCTGCCGGATCGGCGCGATGCTCTGCTGGCCGTTACTGGCGCTGGCCTTATTGGTTCCCTATTTCAGTTATCCCGATATCGACCCCGAAGACGGGCAGTTCGCCGACCGTGTGGCCGAAGAGATTTACCGCGAGCTGGATGGACGCGACTGGATCGTCAACATCAGGATGCTGAAGCACCACCTCATGGTGCGCGCACATCGCGATGGCCGCCACTTGACCTTTCTCTCAACCGAGGATGAGCAGGGATCGCGGCAGAAATTGAGTCTGGAAAAGACGCTGCGGGCGGATCCGTCGTTTGAATCGGGACGCAACCGGTTGATCAATGCCGCCGATCTGTCGACCGCCGCATTTCTCCGCGAATGGTTTAGGCGTGACAAGGATGCCTTTAAGCGGGTGGTGCTCTTTGATTCACCGGAGTTGTGGCGTGATAACGGTTTTCTGGCGCTGCCGACCGGTTTCTTTCTGAGCGGGGTGCCGAGCGAGGCGGACGTGGATACGGCCGCTTTGCTCGCCCGGCATCAGGCGTTCGACGCGGCGATGCGTCCGTTGGTGTCGCCGAAAGCACCCGATCAGATTCGGTACTATGCCTATTTGAGGAAGGTGTTGAACGACCAGCTTGCCCGCATGGCGAACGAGTTGGGTGTCTTGCTGGTGGCGCGTGGGCAAAGAACAGAGGCGGGCGAATGGTTGAATCAAGCGTCGCACAGATTCCCGGACAATCTCAGCATCGCCCTAAATCGCTATGAGTTGATTGTCAACAAGGGGGGCGAAGCGAAAGCTCAAAGCGAGATCGAGGCGCAACTTCATCGGTTGCAACAGAATGAAGACACTTTCGCGCTGACCGTCGCGGCGTTGCAGATGCGCGACGGCACGTTGCTGAATCAGGACATTCTGGATTATGTCCGCAAGAATATTTGGAACAAGGGCGCGAACTACCGTCATCTGAAGGTGTCTGCCAAAAGTTTCCGGGACGACCCGCTGACGGTCATACGTGACAAGAAACGCGAGCTGGTTCAGACCATCACGCGGCAGATAGACGCGAATGAGTTTGATGATGCGGACCGGCATCTCAACCTGTTGTTGGATCTGGACGACAAGGATCCCTTTGCGCTGATCAACAAGGCGCGTATCGCGATCGAACGGCGTGATTTGCCCGAGGCGGGACTCTGGATGGATCTGGCCAAAGAGAACGGGGTGCCCGATGAGGAGCTGGTCTGGCACGAGGCGGCCCTGCTGATTTTGGATGACAAGAAAGAGCAGGCGCGTGAACTTCTGAACGCGGTCATTCCGTCCCGTCCGGGTGACATTCGTCTGTGGGGCCTGCTGGCTGAAATCTTGCTGCTGGCCGGTGAGTACCCGGAACTGGAAAACCGTGTTTATCCCGCGCTTCGCAGTGCGGCAAGCAAGCGTGAGCACTATCTGATGCATATGGTCCGCGGTTACATCCTGCGGAACAATGGCCCCAAGGATTATCCGCTGGCGAGGAACAGCTTCCGGCGTGCGCTTGAGCTGAATCCGCATCTGCGTGAGGTGCGTGAAGACTTGTTGCGCCTGGACGACGCTCTCAATGTGCCGGCCTTTTGTGAGGAGGACGCCAAAGAGGTGTTGCGCCGAGACCCGGAGCATGCCTTCGCCAACTACCTGTGGGGGTCGGTCCGTCTGAGACGCGGGGAGTTGGACCTGGCCGAGGATCTCTTCACACGTAGCCTTGAAAAGGAACGGAACGCGCCGGCGTATGCGGGACTCGGCGCTGTGCTGCTTGAGCGCGGCGCGATGGAGCAGGCGGAAAAGTTCCTGCGTCGCTCGCTGGAACTGGATAAGCAGCGTCTCTTCACCTGGCACACACTGGCTCGCCTTTTCATCGCGACCGGCAGGCTGGATAAAGCTTCGCACGCGCTGGAAACCGTGATGGCGGGCATGCCGGATGATCTTGAGGTGCGCTTGACGTGGATCAACCTGCTGATCCGCAAAAGGCAACTGGATCAAGCCGTCGTGCTGGTCTCAGATCTGCTGGATGATGAAGATCTTCTGCCGCCGCATATCCGAAGACGCCTGACGCCACTGGCGGCCGAACTTTCCGCAGAACTTTCCAAATAGACACGACGCATGAAGGCCTTTCGTTTGTTGCTCTGGTCTCTTGAATATCTCGCCTTGCGGCTGGTTGATCTGCTCTACCGGTTGATACCGGCTCGTTGTGCCTATAACCTCGGGGCCGGTGCGGCATCGTTCGCCTATCCGCTCTTTCGCGAGCGCCGCCGGATCGCGGTGAAAAATATCCTGCGCGCCCGTATCACGACTGATCCGGTGGAGGCGGACCGTATCGCGCGGCGCGCATTCGGTCACTTGGCCGGCCACCTTTTGGAGGCGCTCAAGGTTGGGCAGGTGGTGACGGCTGAGAACTGGCGTAAACACATTGTTTTCGATGGCCCGGCGGAGTCGTTTGAGCTGTTACTGGAACGCCCGGATGTGCCGATCATGATCCTCTCCGGACATCACGGCGTCTGGGAGGCGGCCGTGACGATCATTTCATTCACCCGCCCGATGATCGCTGTCGCCCGCAAGATGAACAATCCTTTCGTCGAGCGCTTCCTGAAAAGACGCCATTTCCGCGGCGCGATCACGATCGTTCCCAAGAAGATGGGGTTCGCGCCCAGTGTGTTGCGTCAGTGGAAAGAGACATGCGCGGCCATGACGTTGGTCATGGATCAGCATGCCGGCAAAAAACAGGGGATGACGGTGGATTTCATGGGGCGTCCGGCCTCTACGCACACATCGCCTGCGCGCCTGCACCTGAAGACCGGTGCGCCGATCTTGGCCGGCGCCTTCATCCGCGACGGTGCCTTCCGCTACCGCATGGTCACCGGGACACCGATCCGCTTCTCCCCGACGGGCAACAAGGAACGCGATACCGCAGAACTACTCACGCTGATCAACCAGCGCCTTGAAGACGTGATCCGGCGTTACCCCGAACAATACCTCTGGGCGCACAAACGCTGGCGATAAAAAAACGGCGGATAAAAGCTCTCGCTTTTACCCGCCGCCAGGGAGGACATATATAATATCGCGTGACTATGCAGGGGGGAACCTGCACGCGCGATCACGGGGGAATGTGTCGCGCACCGTCACACCGTTCATCAACCTGGGGGAGGTCGTTTGAACGGGGTGTATCATACGTGATGCACCCTCATTTTGTCAATAGGCGCACGGTGTCTTTTTTTAATTGCTTGTATCTTCTTTTAATTCAACTGGTTATGACGTGGTTGGCGCAGGATGAGGGAGTTTTTCTGTAAAAAATTGACTGTGTACTACAGTATGCTGGCGACGACGGCCGCCGCCAAGGCCACGGCTGCGGCGAGCCGGAGCCAAGGGATGCGGAAAACGAGCGGCATCAAGGCGGCACAGCTTAAGAGGGGCAAGCCAACCAGCAGGGAGAGCAGCGACGGCTGCGGGATGGCGGTGAGCAGGACGGCCCCGGTCACGGCACACAGGGCCTGTATGGCACCGCCGAACAGAGCTTCGAGCTGTTGACGGCGTAATGCGTCCTTTGCGCCTGTGGCACTGCCGTCTGTGTCCGCAGGCAGTGCAAGCAACCCCAAGGCGCACGCCGCAAGCCACGTCGCGGCCAGCGGTGCTGAGCACATGTTGCGGTAGAGCCCGTGCCACCCTGGCGTTGCCGTGAGCAGGGCCGCTGCGCCCAGCATCAATGGCGCAGGTGCCAGCAGAATACACCAGCGCGTCACGTGCCAGATACCGGGATGCCAGACCCGTTCGCCGCAGTAGGGACAAACAAGCGTCCGGCGTTCCGCAGCTCTGCCACAAGACACGCAGTGACCGTTCCGCACAAAGAGTGGCGTGGTTTGCTTCATGTCTGCCGGGGCCGACTGATTGTCATCAGCAATAGCATGGAGGGGGATCGGCATCCAGATCTGATCCGCCATCAGAATTGGATTTTGCAGCATGCACAGAACGAATATCGTCGATCATGATGAGACAACGCGGGTCTGCGTTTCTCGCGATACTCATGACGCGTGAAACTTCTTTCCGTTTTGCCTGCACGAAGAGCAACTGGACAATACCATCCCGGCCGCTGCCGTCAAAGACCGTCAAACGGAAATCATTTTCACGCAATCGTTGCGCAACAAGATGTCCAGATGTGGAGAACACTCGGACAGCCTGTTCGCCAATCTTAAGAAGATCCTCCATGGTCATGCCCACAAAGGTGCCGGTTGCAAATCCAAATGCGAAGGCCACCGAAGTAAGAGGATCCTGAATGGACGACATGACGCGCGATACCGCATAAATCCAGATGAGCGCTTCTGCGAAAGCGATGATGAAAACGCAGCCCTTCCGCCCACGTATAATCAGTGCATGGCGAATGGTTCCAAGTCCTACATCGCACACACGAGCCAGAAAGATTGTCAGCGCGACGATGATGCTTGATTCAGTCATGACACAGCCTCGGATGGGTTACAGGAGAATTGTTCAATAACGTGAGTGCCCTCGCTTTACATCTGCGGACAAACCTCACACGCCTGATTCAGGTTATCCGATTGGACTGCTAGGGTCAATGTCCGTTTTCTTGAGTGTCGTGGTTGAGCATCGAGATGAATTATGACCTGAGTTTTGATCTGAGTAACCGAGGGCTTGCGTATAGAACCCAAAAGTGGCAGACTGTCGCCCACTTTTTTAGACCTGTTGCGAGGTGAGGAGACGAAATGTCTGACACGGAAGAGGGAAAAGCCGGTCCGGCGCTGCCGCGTCCCGTGATCGCGGCCGATGAGTGCAAAAGCTGCGGGCGTTGCGTGAATGCCTGCCCGAAAAAATGCCTGCGGCTGGCCGACCGGATGAACAGCCGGGGCGTCAAGCCGGCGGAGTACGTGGGCGAAGGCTGCACCGGCTGCGCGATCTGTTTCTATAACTGCCCCGAGCCGTATGCGATCACGATCCAGAAACCGTAGCGCGGAGGCGCGTGGACACGGACGGTGTCCGGAGAGAGAGAACACGGAACCATGACAAAGTTTGTTAAAGGCAATGAAGCGGTCGTGATCGGCGCACTCTACGCCGGCTGCGATGTGTATTTCGGATATCCCATCACGCCGGCCAGTGAGATCGCGCATGCGGCGGCACGCTGGTTCCCTTCGGTGGGGCGCGAATTCTTGCAGGCCGAGTGCGAGACGGCATCGATCTATATGGTTTACGGAGCGGCGGCGGCCGGTCGGCTTTCGATGACAGCGACCTCCGGGCCGGGGATGAGCCTGATGCAGGAGGGCATCTCGTATATGGCGGGCGCCAATCTGCCGGGCGTGATCGTCAACATCATGCGCGCCGGACCGGGCCTCGGCAACGTCTACCCCGAGCAGGGGGACTACAACCAGGCGGTCAAGGGCGGCGGGCACGGCAACTACCAGTGCGTGGTACTGGCCCCGGCCAGCGTGCAGGAGATGTGCGACCTGACGATGCGTGCCTTCGAACTTTCTTTCCGGTACATGACGCCGGCGATCGTGCTGGCCGACGGACTGCTCGGCCAGATGATGGAGACGCTGGTGCTGCCGGAACACGAACAGCCGCGTCCCGACACGACGTCGTGGGCAGTGCACGGGACGCCCGAGACGCGCAAGAATCTGATCACGTCGATCTATCTGGACGCGCCGGCACAGGAGGCGCACAACCAGCGCTTGCAGGCCAAATATGCCGCGATGAAGGTGGATGCGCGCCATGAGGCGTATCTGTGTGACGATGCCGAGATCGTGCTGGTGGCCTACGGGATTTGCAGCCGCATCGCGCGCACCGCTGCCGAAGCGCTGCGGGCCTCAGGCGTGAAGGCCGGCGTGTTCCGTCCTCTGACGCTCAACCCGTTCCCGGCGGAAGCCCTCAGCGCGACGTTGGCGGGGCGCCGGTCGTTGGTGGTCGAGCTGAGTTCCGGACAGTTTTACAACGATGTGATCCTGGCGATCGCCACGGCCGGTAAACGGTGTCAAGAGGTGGCACTCTGTAACCGGATGGGCGGCATGGTGATGACCGTGGACGATGTGGTCGAGGCGGCCCGCGCGGCGATGAGAAAACAGGTGATGGCATGACAGAGAAGAAAACAGTGGGCATGTACGAGGTCTTCAGCCGCAGCGGCAGACAAACGTGTGCGACACACTATTGTGCGGGCTGCGGCCATGGCATCATCCACAAGCTGATCACGGAAGCGATGGTGGAGCTTGGCCTTCAGGACCGTACGATCATCGTGAATCCCATCGGGTGCGCGGTGTTCGGCTATTACTATTGGGATTGTGGCAACGTGGGGGCGGCGCACGGGCGCGCCCCAGCCGTGGGTACGGCCATCAACCGCGTACGGCGGGACGCCGTGGTCATCTCCTATCAGGGCGACGGTGACCTGGGGGCGATCGGTTTCAACAACACCTTCCAGGCCGCGAGCCGTGGCGAGCACATGGCGGTCTTTTTCGTGAACAACGCGATCTACGGCATGACCGGCGGGCAGATGGCGCCGACCACGCTGGAGGGCATGAAGACCGCCACCTCGCCGTTCGGGCGTGACCCGCTGACCGCCGGATATCCGCTGCACGTCTGCGAAGTCTTGAACCAGCTCAAGGCACCCGTCTATATCGAGCGGGTGTCGGTGGCCGACACCAAGCGGATCATGCAGGCCAAACGCGCGATCCGCAAGGCGATGGAGATTCAGCGCGACGGCAAGGGGTATGCCTTTGTGGAGCTGATCTCGCCCTGTCCGACCAATATGGGGCTGGATTCCGTCAAGGCGGCGCTCTTTTGCATGGAACAGATGGAGAAGGAGTACCCGCTCGGTTGCCTGCGCGATGAGAGTGCGACCGCATGTGCGCGGGCGCCATTGCCGGATGCACCTTCGGTGAGCGACTACTTCTGCGGAACGGAGCAGCACCAGGCGCCGGCAGCCGAAGAGGATCCCGAATTTCACGAGCTGCGCCTGAAATTCACCGGTTTCGGTGGACAGGGCATTCTGAGCCTGGGCATCTGCGTGGCCGAGGCCGCGCGTCTGGAGAAGCGGTTCACCACGTGGTTTCCGACCTATGGGCCTGAGCAGCGCGGAGGTTCGGCGGCCTGTTCGGTGGTCATCTCCGGCCGTCCGATCGGCTCACCCTCGGTGGACCGTCCGGACGTGCTGGTCTGCATGAACCAGCCCTCGTATGAACGGTTCGTCAAGGATGTCAAGCCCGGCGGCACGGTGATCGTGGACGCCACGGTTCCCCTGAAAGTCGCCGCGCCCGAGGACGTGCGGGTCGTCTCGATGCCGGCCATTGATCTGTCGATCAAGATGGGGGTGCCGAAAGCGGCCAACACCATGATGCTGGCCGCTTTGGCGAAACTGGGCGTGACCGGTCTGAAATACGAGCACTTGCTGACGGCACTGGACGCGAGTTTCAAGGGGAAGCCCGCCCTGGTTGAGAAGAACCGCCTGTTGCTGAACGAGGCGGAGGCGTGGATGGAGAAAAACCTGAAAGTGTGAGACGTCATAGCGAAGGAGGGTACTGATGGCCAACCAACGGAAGTCGATAGCCGAGCGGATCAAGGGGCTGCGGGATGCGTCCGACCTGACGCCGGATGCCGTTGCCCCTGAAACGGGGGTGTCCGTTGACGACTACAGGCGTTACGAGTCCGGCGAAGTGGACGTTCCGATGAGTTACCTGTCGGTGCTGGCCGCGTTCTATCAGGTGGATGTGACGGCGCTGCTGACCGGTGGCGACGCGCACGCCAGGACCTTCCACGTGACGCGCAAGGGAACGGGGCCGGTCATCGAGCGACGACACTTCTACCACTACGAGGCGTTGGGCGCGCGTTTTGCCGGCAAGGTGATGGAGCCCTTCATCGTGACGGTGGAGCCGACCCTCAGCGAGACCCACCTCAACACGCATCCCGGGCAGGAGTTCAATTACGTGCTGTCGGGGCGGCTGCGTCTGACGGTGGGCGACAACACGCTGCTGCTGGAACCTGGCGACAGCATCTATTTCAACGCGACGGTGCCGCATGGCATGCGCGCTGACGGCAACGAGGCCGCCACCTTCCTTGCCGTGATCACCGCCTAACGACAAAGGAGCGACCGATGACGTGCCGTTGGCTTCACAAGGACACCTTCGCCTCGCAAGAGGAATTTTGCAGTACGTTCAAGGTGGACGTGCCGGATCATTTCAATTTTGCGTTTGATGTGGTCGACGAGATCGCGGCTGCGGAGCCTGACCGCCGTGCACTGGTCTGGTGCGACGATCATGGTGGCGAGCGGATCTTTACGATGGCCGAAATCGCGCGCGAAAGCATACGCGCGGCCAACGTCTTCAAGGCGGTGGGAATCGGCAAGGGTGACGCTGTGATGCTCATGCTGCGGCGGCGTTACGAGTTCTGGTTTGCGCTGCTGGGTCTCTGCAGGTTGGGGGCGATCGCCATTCCGGCGACGACCCAGCTCATGAAGAAGGATGTCGTGTACCGGGTCAAGGCCGCCAGCGTGAAAGCGATTGTCGCGGTGGACGAACCTTCGGTGATCGAAGCGGTGGATCAGGCTGCCGGGGAGGTTGAAATCGGCCTGCGCATGGTGGCCAGGACGCACGATGGCGCCTGCGGGGAGGGGTGGCTGGATTTCAACGCGCGCATGGCGGAAGCGTCTGACACGCTGGATGAGGCGGACTGCGCGCGTCAGACCGGTGCCGGCGATATCATGCTGCTCTACTTTACCTCCGGTACGACCGGCATGCCCAAGATGGTGCGGCACAATTTCTTTTATCCGTTTGGGCACTTGGTCACCGCGAAATATTGGCAGGGATGCATCGAGGGCGGTCTGCATCTGACCATCGCGGAGACCGGTTGGGCTAAGGCGGCGTGGGGCAAGATCTATGGGCAGTGGATGGTCGGGAGCGCGGTGATGGTCTATGACATGGACCGTTTCCACGCGCGTTCCGTGCTGGAAGTGGTGGCCAAGTACGGGGTCACGACCTTCTGCGCCCCGCCCACGATGTACCGGTATTTCATCAAGGAAGATCTCAAGAGTTATGATTTTTCCAAGCTGCGTCACTGCGTGGTCGCCGGCGAGCCGCTCAACCCCGAAGTCTACCAGAGGTTTCTGGAGGGGACCGGGCTCAAGCTGTACGAAGCCTACGGGCAGACCGAGCTGACAGTGGTGGCGGGAACGTTCCCGTGGATGACGCCGAAACCGGGCTCGATGGGAATGGCGGCTCCCGGTTACGATCTGGATCTGGTGGACCATAACGGGCGGTCGTGCGAGTGCGGCGAGGAGGGACAGTTGGTGGTGCGGACCGACATCATGCGCCCGCTGGGTATGTTCGACGGCTATTACCGCGACGCCGAGTTGACGCGCAAGGTCTGGCACGATGATGTGTATTACACCGGCGATATGGCGTGGCGAGACGAGGATGGCTACTACTGGTTTGTCGGCAGGGCAGACGATGTGATCAAGAGCTCCGGCTATCGTATCGGCCCGTTCGAAGTGGAAAGCGCCCTGCTGGAGCATCCGGCGGTGTTGGAGTGTGCGGTTACCGGTGCACCTGATCCTGATCGGGGGCAGGTCGTCAAGGCCACCGTCGTGCTGGCGAAAGGCTACACACCCTCAGACGAGTTGGCGAAGGCACTGCAGGAGCACGTCAAGCACACCACGGCCCCCTACAAGTATCCGCGTATTGTGGAGTTTGTGCCGGAGTTGCCCAAGACCATAAGCGGCAAGATCCGCCGTGTCGAAATCCGGGAAAGCGATAAGGCGCGGAGATAGGGCACCGCCATGACCGCCGACCGCCAGCAAGCCCGCGTATCAGCGGCCGCTGTGTTCTGCGGCTCCTGCCTGTTGTTTTTGATCCAGCCGTTGCTGGGCCGCACGCTGCTCCCGATTTTCGGCGGAAGTGCCGCCGTCTGGACGGTGTGCTTAGCGGCCTATCAGCTCCTGCTGCTGGCAGGGTACGCCTACGCGCATGGCATCGCGCGCCGTAGCCCGCAGGTGCAACGCACGATTCATCTCACGCTGTTGTGCGGGGCGTCAATCTGGGCGGTGGCATTCGCCGCGTTGCGTCCCGTGTTGCGTGCGGCGGCGGGAAACTCGGGACAGCCTGCTCTTGAGGTGCTGCTGTGCGTGCTGGCGTGTGCGGGCGTTCCGTATGTGGCGCTTGCCGCCGGGGCGACGGTGGTGCAGGGATGGCTGGCTGTGCGTAGTGGTGATGGAGCCGGTGCCGGCGCGGCGTCCACGTCGGACGGTTCTGTCTCCTCGGTGTATCGGTTGTATGCGGTTTCGAATTTAGGGTCGTTCATCGGTTTGCTGATCTACCCGTTTGTGCTGGAACCATTCGTGTCGCTGTCAGTCCAGTGGTGGGCTGTAGCGATCGGGCTTTGCGGATATACCGCGTTGATGATGCGTCTCGGCCGCGCCATGCAGACGGACTGCGGTGACAGGATGGTGGACGTTGCCGGTCCGGATGGGCCGCCGTTCCAGAGGCAGGTGCAGGTTTGGGCCTGGTACGTGTTGCCGGGGGCATCGGCATTCCTGTTGAATGCCATCATTGCGCATCTGTTTACCGACGTGACGCCATTGCCGCTGGTGTGGGTCTTGATGCTTGCGGCGTTTCTGCTCAGTTATGTGACCGGTTTTTCTGCGCGGAGATGGCTAACGTCATCCGTGGGGATCGTGCTGGCGATTGTATCACTAGGTGCGGCTGCGGTCGCTCACGGTATGTGGGGGACCGGCAGTTTCCTGCCGAACGCGACCGCTAGTCTAGGCGTCCTTTTCTTTGGCGGGAGTGTGCTGCACGGCTGGCTGTATGAGGAACGTCCCGAGACGGCGCGCCTGAGCCGTTACTATCTGGCGATTGCGGCGGGCGGCGCGATGGGTGGACTGCTGGCTTCGCTCGTGGCGCCGTATCTGTTTTCGCGCGTGACCGAATACCCGCTGGCGCTGAGCCTGTGCGTGCTGCTGTTGGCCCTGCGGGTGCCTTGGCCGCGACGGTTGAATCGGTTGAGTGGTGCGGTTCGCCCTCTGTTTGCGGTGGGGTGTGTCGCGATGTGGCTGATGCTGTTCGGTGCCCTGTCCCGGCATACCACGTCGCGCACGCTTTTTCAGGCGCGCAACTTTTATGGCGCCGTACGGGTGACGCAGACGCTGGAGTCGTTCGGCCAGGCCGGTGTCTTGCCCGTACATTACCTGTGGTGTGGACAAACCACGCACGGTTTGCAGGTGCGGTCGCCGCTGTTCGCCGGTCGCGGCACATCGTACTATGGCGCCACTGGCGGCGGCATCGCGTTCTCTTCGCATCCTGCCTGTCGGGAAGGACGCGGCGTGAAGGTCGGTGTGGTGGGGCTCGGCGCGGGGTGTCTGGCCTGTTATGGACGACCGCAGGATCTGTTCCGCTTTTATGAGATCAATCCACTGATGATCCGGGTGGCCGGCGCGCCGAACCTGTTCTCATTTCTGAACGACGCGCCGATGCGTATCGATCTGGTGCCCGGCGACGCGCGCAAGATGCTTGAACGGGAGCAGGCGGCGGGTGATCCGCTCTATGACATCCTGATGATCGATGCGTATAGCGGGGATGCGGTGCCCTATCACCTGGCGACGCTGGAGGCGTTCCGGCTTTATTTCGAGCGCATCGAGGAGGACGGCATCTTGGCGGTGCATGTCAGTAACTGGCATGTGGACCTCCTGCCGTTGTGCAAGGCGGTGGCCAAGGCGTTGGGTGTCCATCCGTACGGTGTGGTCGGTGTGGCGGAAAACAGCGTGACGACCGACGCCATGTGGGTGTTCATGACGCGCCGCCCGCATCGCTACGATTTTCCAGGCAAATCGTCGGCACGCGAGGTCGTTTGGGAACGTGTGCGCGATATCTCCGTTCCCACCGACGAAAAGGGCAGCCTGCTGCCGCTGCTGCGCCATTGAGACAGGCTGTAGCCAGCGTCCTTCGCCTGACATGCCTGAGCCGCGCCTACACGACGCCGGGCGACGGCCGCAGACGCACAGACCGAGTTTTGAGAGAGGCGCTTCGATTTAGGTACATGAAAGGGTGCCTGATGGTTTATTGGTTGACCATACCCAATGCAATGGAGATTCGCCAAGTAGAACCCGTGCCGAAGGCGTGACGTCTATTGTGAAGGAATCGGCATGCGCACGGCGTCCACCCGCAGCGCGCGCGCCGTGCGCAGCTCTCCCCAGTCGGCAAAACGCATCTTCCGCGCCCCGTCCCGCCGCCTCGGGCCGAACAGGCGCCGGTTCCGCTCGAACACGCCGTCCACGAACGCCTTCCCGCCGAGCGCCAGCCCGTCCGTGAAGTAGCGCACGCGGCAGCGCAGCGCCTGCGGCAGGGTCAGCCTCCCCCCGGTCTTGAGAACATGGTCCACGGCCTGCGGCGCGATGCCCGGCCGCACGATCCGGTCCCCGCCGGACGCGCGTTTCTCCGCGCCCGCCGCGTAGAGCAGCACGCGGTAGCGGTTCTGGACGTGCCGCCAGCCGCCGGACTGTTCCTGCCACCGGGAGTCGTGCACGGCGGTCAGGCCCCTGCGCGCCTGCTGCCCGCCGCCGCAGGCCTCGCCGTAGCCGCTCCAACGGTAGTCTCTCGGGTCGGACACGATCTTCGCCCGCACGGGGTTGAGGTCGATGTACGCCGCGACCGCCGCCTTCGCGCCCGCGACGTTCTCCACGAGCACGCTTTTGAAGCGGTCTTCCCAGAGCGTGCCCTTCCTGCCGTGGCGACCGTTGTACGACATGCTGTAACGCTGCTTGAGCGTCTTCACGAACGCGCTGAGGTCGTACATCCGCGCCCGGAGCCGGTTCTGCTGCTCCTCGACCAGGCATGCCGCACCGGTCTTGCGCCACGCCTCCCACTGCCGCATGGTCTCGGCGGTCCGCGCTTCACCATATAATATCGTCATGCGGCGCACCAGTTCGGCTTCGTCGATCTCGACACGCTCCGGCACCTCGACGAGGAGGTGGAAGTGGTTGGACATCACCGCGTAGGTGAGCACCCGCACGCCGCAGAAAGCCTCCGCGCGGCGCATCATCTTCCGGAAGATCTCCTTCTCCCCGTCGTCCAGGCGGAAGCCCCGGTCCACGATCCGGCTCACCACATGGTAGCACCCGACGCCTTCGGCGATCAGTCTTGCGTGCCGCATTCCCGCTGCCCTCCTTTGTCCTTATCCATCCCTCCGCCCCGCCATATTCTTTTTCAGCCCAACGCCATTACCTTGTCCCTTTGTTCTCTACACCGCCCTATTACGCCGTTCCCAACGCCGTTACCGTACCAATCCCCATTACGCCCCGCAAGCACATTGTCCCTTTGTCCTGTAAATACCCAGGGCGTTTTTATTTGAACTGGGCTCGCGCGTTGTTTATCAGGGAAACACTT
>DAOTKE010000026.1:0-27485 GCA_035449085.1 Kiritimatiellia bacterium
TCCGATTCCGATACCGATAGCGATTTGGATTGAGTTTGCGATAGCGGCTATCAGGGTTGGGAGGCTGAAGTTTGACGAAACCCGCGTGAAACGTGTATGGTATCCCCGTCAGTATGATGAAGTGGGGGATCTATGCGTTTGAACGGGAGGATGGCGCGGAGGATGTTCGCCGGGTTAATGGCCGCGGCGGTGTGCGGCCAGGCCGCCGATGAGCCGGACACGCTGGAACGGATCTATCTGGGCTCGCGCCCGTCCGTGTCGGCCGACGGCAGCCAATTTGTCTTTGAGTGGTGTGACAGCATCTGGCTCGCGCCGACGGCGGGCGGCACGGCCACCCCCTTGCAGAACGGCAGCGCGAAAGACGTCTGGCCGGTGCTTGCGCCGGACGGCCGGCGCGTGGCATTCCAGAGCGACCGCGACGGCGGCTGGAAAATCTTCGAGGTGAATCTGGATGACGGCCGGACGCGCCAGCTCTCGTTTCATTCGGAGGGCGCGCGCCCCTATGGCTGGACGGCGGACGGACAGGCGCTGCTGGCCGTCATCGTACGCGATCATGACGGCGGACGCGCCCTGGAGCGCGCCGCCCTCTTGCCGGCCGCGGCGCGCGGTCCGGAACAGGTGTTGTTCGACAACCCGGCCAGCGAGCCCTGCCTCGCGCCGGACGGCCAGCGCCTGTTGTTCACGATTGAGGGCGGCGGCCTCTATCGGGCGCGCGCCGCCGGCAGCCAGTCCGCCCAGATCTGGCTGTACGACCGGCGCGACCAGCGTTTTACCTGTCTGGTCAAACGCGCGACCGAGAGCCGCACACCGCTCTGGACGCCTGACGGCAAGGGCTTTTATTACGTGTCGGGGGAGGGTGGTTGCATGAACGTGCGCCACCACGACTTGGCCACCGGGGATGAGCGGCCGATCACCCGTTACACGGAGGATTCGGTGATCCATCCCTCCCTTTCACGCGATGGACGCACGATGGTCTTCCGCCGGCTGTTCGACTTTTACCGCATGGATCCTACCTGCCCGGAACAGCCTGCGACGCGCATCGTGCTACAGCCCGGCGCGGCCAGTTTGCGGCCGGCTTCGCGTCGCCGCTACTACGAGTCCTGCTGGAATAATGACGAACCCGGATGCGTGACCTTTTGTGATGACGGCATGCAGATCGCCTTCACGACCGGCGGTGACCTCTGGGTGATGGACACGGTGTTACGCGAACCCAAATGCGTGCATGGATCCACGCGTACGCACGAGCGCGACTGCGTGTTCATGCCTGACGGTACGGCACTCTATTATCTGTCAGATCAAGGTGACGGTGTCGCGTTGTGGCGCGCGGAACGAGCGAATGCCTCGATTGGTTGGTGGGAGAACACGTCTTTCCCAAAGACCGTGCTGACGAACGATGAGACACATCGCCGTCTGCTGCGGATCAGTCCTGATGGCACACGCCTCTCTTGGGTCGAACCGTGCGGTAATCTGATTGTGGCCGACACCAACGGCGTGGTGATCACACGCTGTCGACGGGCATCGGAAGTGGATGCCTACGCCTGGTCGCCGGACAGCCGCTGGCTGGTGGCCGCACTGGCCGATGACTACCGTAATACCGATGTCTGGTTGCTCGCGGCAGATGGCAAAACCCCAGATTACAATATCTCGCGTCACTTCAGTTGGGATGGTCAGCCGTGCTGGTCGCCGGACGGTAAGCTGGTTGCATTCGTGGGCCACCGTCCAGACGATCAGACCGATCTCTTCTACGTCTGGTTGAGTCGGGCCGATGAAGAGCGCAACACCTTTGACAAGAAACGCGAGGCAGCACGCGTGGCGATCATCAAAAGCGGCGACTCCAAAAAGAAGTCGGACGGCGAGAAAAAAGATGCGTCCGATGTCATGCCGGTCGCTATCGATTTCGAAGACCTGCATACGCGCGTGCGACGCATCGCACTAAAGGGCGTGACGCCCGCGCATCCTTTCTTCTCGCATGACAGCCGCACCATCGCCTTCGAGGCAACCGTCAACGGGGTCTCGGGAACCTACAAGGTCGTGCTGCCGGACAAGTTGACGCCCGAATTGCTGACGCGTCGGCGGGGCCGCGCGATCCGGTGGCTGGCCAAAGACAACCGTCTGCTCTGGATGAGCGATAAACTGCCCGCACATTTCGAAAAAACCTTCGACTTCACGGTGTATCAGGAGACAGATCTGCGCGATTATCAGGAACTCGGATTCCTGACGGCCTGGGCCAAGTTGCGTGATTGGTATTACGACGCCGGTTACCATGGCACGGACTGGCAACGTGTGAAGACGAAGTACTGTGATGCCGCGCGCAACGCGCCGAGCTACTCGGTTTTCCAGCGCGTGATAGCGCTGATGCACGGTGAACTGAACTCCTCGCATTTGGGATTCACAGCGTCAGATAGCAGTAAGAAAGAGTGGGACAAATCAGCGGGCTTCCATTCATGGTCTGTCGTGACCGCCCACCTCGGTCTGCGTTTTGATCCTTCGGCGTTGGGCCCCGGCTGGTTGATCCGCGATGTGGTGCCGGACGGGCCGGCCGATCAGATTGCGCTGAAACTGGCGCCTGGCGACCGCGTGTTGAAAGTGAACGGGACGCCGGTCGGGCCGGAGACCGATCCCGCAGAAGTGCTGAGCGGCCCCGAAAAACGTAACATCGAACTGACCGTACGCTCGGGGGATCAGGCACCACGGCAGATCTTGCTTCCAGCCACAACCTTCACTGCGATCCGCGAAAAACTCAAGACGGCCGCGTACGAGGCGGTACGTGCGCGGGTTCGCGAGGCGAGCGGCGGACGGTTCGGTTATCTGAACATCCAGCGTATGCGCTGGGATGACTATTACCGGTTCGAGCAGGAGATCTTCGCCGAAGGGTTTGACAAAGAAGGCATCATCATTGACGTACGCGACAATTCGGGCGGTTTTGTGGCCGACCGCATCTTGGGCGTGCTGTGCGGAAGTGTGCATTCGATCGCCGTGGCGCGTGATGCGGCGCCGGCTTATCTCTCCGGTTATTGGGGACGCCCGATCTGGGACAAGCCGATCGTGGTGCTGTGCAACCAGAACACAGTCAGTAACGGCGAGATTTTCACGCACGCCATCAAGACACTTAAACGCGGTAAGATCGTCGGTGTACCGACCTGCGGCGGCGTGATCGCAACCTCGGATATCGCGCTGCTTGATCTCGGTACACTGCGGCTGCCGCATCGCGGGTGGTTTTTGCCTGACGGCACTGACATGGAGTTGAACGGCACGCAGCCGGATGTCTTGGTCTGGAACGAGCCGGGCGACGCGGCTGCTGGCCGGGATCGTCAGCTTGATGCAGCGATGGACGTGCTCAAGCAAGAGGTGGAGCATAACAAACGGAACCAACAGGCGGTGAAACTGCGGTACGCGCGGTAAGTGCGCACACAGTACGCACAAAAAGGAAGCGTGAATCCATGAGGCGGATCGGAATGTGTGTGCTTGGCATCTGGTGTGTGGCACTGGCGGCCTGCGCCGCAACACCTCAGGTGAACGTGATCAGCAAAGGTTTCCCCGGACGTAACAGTCGGCAAGCGTTGGTGCTGCTGGAGAAGGAGGTGTTGCCGTTCAAGCCACAGCATGCAGCGTCTGTTCGAACAGCGCGACCACGCTGCATCCGGCACGCCGTGAGCGGAACATTTCAAGGTGGATGAAACCAAACGAGGAGAGGAGTTATGTCAACACGCATCGGAAGCGCACTGTTGGGAACAGGCGGCGCGGTCAGTCGTCGCGGCTTTCTCAAGCGTGCCGCCGCGGCGGGCGGGACGATCGCGATGCCGGTCTTGGTGCCGGCTTCAGCCTTAGGCGGTGACGGCGCAGTCGCGCCCAGCGAAAGGATCGTGATGGGAGGCATCGGGATCGGTGGGCGTGGCTCGGCCGATCTGGGCCACGGCATTCTGCCTGAGAAGGATGTCCAGTTCGTGGCGGTCTGTGACGTGCGGAAGGATCGGCGCGAAGCGGTCAAACGCATGGTGGACGCCAAATACGGCAATCAGGATTGCGCGACCTACATCGACATCCGCGAGTTCCTTGCCACGCGTACTGACATCGATGCGGTGCTGATCGCCACCAGTGATCGTTGGCATGCCACGGCTTCGGTACTGGCGATGCGGGCCGGCAAAGATGTCTATTGTGAAAAGCCTGGCTCGATGACAATCGCGCAAGGGCAGGCGGTGGTGGAGGCGGTGCGCCGTTACGGTCGTGTCTTTCAGACCGGTACCCAGCGCTTGAGTGAGGCGAACTTCACGGTGGCCAACGAATTGTTACGGTTGGGACGGCTCGGTGAGGTGCGCAGGGTGCGTGCACATATCGCGCCGTGGGACAGCGCCTACATGAACCGTGCCTGGTTGCCGGCTGAGCCAGAGCCGCCGCGCGATGAACTGGATTGGGACGCTTGGCTTGGGCCGGCGCCGTGGCGGCCTTACAACCCGCGCTATGTCAAAGGCGGCTGGCACGGACAGTACGATTTCCATACGAGTTGTATCGGTGAATGGGGCTCGCACACCTTTGCGCAATGCCATGTGGCACTGGGGCTGGGGCATACCGCACCGGTCTTTTATGGCTATGTTAACAACGACTCCAGCGACGGTATGGTGATGCGCTTTGCCAACGGCGTGGAGATGATATCGCAACGTTCTGGCTGGCACGGTTCATGTGGGGTACGCTATGAGGGCAGCGAGGGGTGGGTTTCCTGCGCCGACGGCTATCAGCGGCCGGAAGTCTCGCACCCGTCGCTATTGGGCGATTACGCCAAATTGGTCAGCGATTATCAGGCGCGTACGGAACGTAGCATGGGCCATATGCGCAACTTCTTAGACTGCGTGCGCACGCGCCAACAGCCGGTAGCCAATGCATCGGTCATGCACCACTCGATGGCGTCCGTTCACGCGGCGAACATCGCCATGTGGCTGAAACGCGACATGCATTTTGATCCGGCCAAAGATGAATTCATCAACGACCCCGAAGCGAACCGCATGCGTTCGCGCGCGAGCCGTCAGCCGTGGCAGATCTAACCCTCGAATACGAAGTCGGAAAACGGATGAAAACGATTTTTTTGTGTGCATGTAGTTTGAGCCTGCCGTTGCTGGCGGCGGAGCCGATGACCGAAGCGGCACTCATTCAGGTGCTGACCGGTGAATCGTCGTATCATCAAAAGAGCGATGCCTGTATTGAACTGGGCCGCGTGGGATCGCAGGCGTCCGTGGTTCCGCTAACCGCATTGCTGGCTGATGAAGAACTCTCCCACATGGCGCGTTACGCATTGGAGACCATCCCGCACCCGTCGGTCGACGAGGCGTTGCGCACCGCGCTTGACCGCCTGCAGGGACGCCTGCTGACGGGAGTGATCCAGTCGGTCGGCGTGCGGCGCGACACGCGGGCGGTGCCGGCGTTGGCCAAACATCTCGGTGCAGCAGACGTCGAGGTTGCGGCGGCTGCGGCGCACGCGCTAGGTCGCATTGGCGTGCCGGCCGCGCGCCAGGCCCTGACGGATGCGCTTGGACGGGTTCCTGCGGCGGCGGACGGCTTGCTGGCCTGTGCCGAGGCCGCTGAGCCGGCCGATGCGCGAGCGCTGTACGATCGGCTGCGCGTGGCCTCGATCCCGCCGCATGTGAGAATGGCCGCTATGCGCGGTGCGATGCTGTCGCGCGGTGCAGAAGCCGGATTGTCGCTGCTGCTGGAGCAGCTCCGGAGCGACGATCCAACGATGTACAGCGTGGCGATGCGAGTCGGACAAGAATTAAGCGGCGCCGTTGTGACGCGGGCTTTGGCAGAGGAACTGCCGCGTCTGCCCACCGCCAAGCAGACTGGCGTGATTGCTTTGTTGGGCGAGCGCGGCGATAACGCCGCTGCGCCAGCACTAATCGCGCTGATCGAACGGGGTGATCCTTCTGTGCGCGTGGCGGCCATCGCGGCGATCAAACGTCTGGGTAGTGCCGCGGCGTTGCCGGTACTGGCCCGGTTGGCGGTGTCTACGGAAGATGCGCAGGTCGTGAAAGCCGCCCAATCCGCGCTGGTTTCCTTTGCCGGTGCGGAGACCGACACCATGATCGCGGCATTACTGGACAGGCCGGATAAGGCGCTGCGTCTGCTGGGTATCGATCTGGTCGGTCGCCGTCGTATCGCTGCGGCCGTACCGCGTCTGCTGGCCCTGGCGTCCGCAGAAGACGCGCAGCTCGCGGCGGCTAGCCTTAAGGTGCTCGGTGATTTGGGCAGGGCGGACGAACTGCCCGTGCTGCTGGCGGTCTTACAGAAGACGTCGGCACTTGAGGCGGCCGAACGTGCGGTGTCGGCGGTGTGCCAAAGGCAGAGCGTGCTCAAGCCCGGAGCGGTGTCTGTGATGAAAGCGGTCTATGGCGTGTTGCCTGACGGCCCGCAGCAGGATGTCACCGACAAAGTCACGAAACTGATCAAAGACGGGGCGACGGTGCTTGAAATCTCCAATGGCTCGTTTGGCGACTCGGCTCCGGGCAAGGTCAAGCAGTTCGAGATGTCCTATACGGTCAACGGCGTGCCGTGCCAGGCCAAGGCGGACGAGGGATCCACGCTGCGATTGGATGTCGGCGCCGCTGCGTTGCCGCCGTCGGTTTTCAAGACGTTGACCGATGCCTATGCGCGGGCTTCGGGATCGCCCAAGCTTGCGTTGTTGCGCATCCTCAGCAACATCGGCGGTAACGAAGCCTTGGCGCTGGTACGGACGGCGGCGGTCAGGGATGACGCGGTACTTAAAGAGGCCGCGCGGCGAGCCCTGTGCGACTGGCAGTCTCCCGATGTCCTGCCGGATCTGGAGGCGCTGATCACGGCGGATAAAACCGCGCGCATCGGTATTTTGGCGCTGCGTGCGTATGCCAAGCTGGTGCCTGCGCAGCAGATCCCTGTCGAACAGAAGCGTGCCGCATTGAAACGGGCGCTCGAGTGGGCGACGCGCGATGAGGAACGTGCGATGATCCAGGCCACGTTGGCCGAGGTGAAGTAAGTGCCGTCTCTGTCCACGCTGTTCGGTGGCCGGCTGGTTGCAGCGCTGCCGCGCGGGGCCGGACGGCTGGCCTCGCCCAGCCTGCCCGGTGCCAGCGCGGCCTTGGCCGTTGCCGCACTGGCTAGGCACGCGCCGGCGCGCGTCGCGCTTGCGGTTGTTCCCGGTCCGGCTGACCACGAGCGTGTCTATGCCGACCTGTGTGCATTGGGCCGCGACAGCGGTGTCACGCCCGAGAGCTTTCCGCCGACCACAGCCGACGATACGGAAAGCACGGGCATCCGTGCCCGTGTGATCACGACGCTCGCCGCTCGTGCCGCAAACAGCGAGATGCCGCAGGCAACGTTGTCTGAGCGATGCGCGACGGTGATTGTCACCTCGCTGCAGGCGATCTTTCAGCCTGCGCCGGCGCCAGAGGCGCTTTCGGCGGCCTCTCTGCGCCTGCAAGTCGGCGCGCGATACGAATGGGATGACGTCGTCGCCCGCCTTGTCGCGGCCGGGTACGAACGCAGTGCGGACGTGGACGCGCCGGGAAAGCTCGCCGTGCGCGGTGGTCTGCTCGATGTCTGGCCGCCCGCCGAGCCCGCGCCGTGGCGTGCGGAATTTTTCGACACGGAACTGGAATCGCTGCGCACCTTCGATCCCGTGACGCAACGGTCGGCCGGCACAGGCACGGACGTTTGGCTGCCCCCCTGTACGGAAGCCGCATTGCCGACGGTACAGCTCATCGACCTGTTGCCGGAGGGGTGTGCCGTGCTCTGGCTCGAACATGACCGGATCCGCGCCGGCACGCTTTTTCCGCCTGATGGCGTTCGTGATCCCTTGTCGTGGGAGGCGTTGCAGGAACGCGTCGCGAACCGTGCGCCTGACATGCAGCTTTACAGCGGCGATCCGCCGCCCCCGCATACGCCGGCCTTGTCGCTGGAGATCGCAGCCTTGCCGGGGCTTGCCGAACTCGGTGCGGAGGAGGCCCACCATCCTGAGCTGCTGATGCAGGCGCGGCAACGTTTGCTCGCCGATTTCTGTCGACGTGCGGAGGCGGGTGAGACCGTCTTGCTGTTTGCGGACACGCCGGGCACCTGCGAGTTATTGACACGCGAAGTGGGGCCAGATGCACGCGTGAAGGTCCGCCGTGCCGCACTCTCTGGCGGCTTTGTGATGCCGGGGCTCACGGTCGCCGCGCAACCCGATCTCTACGCGGTTCGCAAACAGTCGCTGCGCCGTGCGCCTTCTGCCGCGGCAGTACGCGGCGGGCGTGTTGAAAATGCCGCTGACCTTGAGCCCGGCGATCTCGTGGTGCATGTCGATTACGGCATCGGACGTTTTCTCGGATCGACTGAGGTCGAGGTTGACGGCCAGCGTTCCGAAGTCTTCACGATCGAATATGCCGAGGGCGCCAAGCTGCATGTTCCGGTGACCCACGCGCATCTGCTCAGCCGATACGTGGGGGTCGCTGGGCATCGTGCCAAGCTGCACCGTCTTGGCGGACGGCGGTGGACGCGCGAAAAGGCCGATGCCGAGCGCGCGGTGGCGGATCTGGCCGCTTCACTGCTCGACACGCAGGCGCGGCGGCAGGTGGTCGAAGGTTTGGCCTTCAACGCTGAACCCCCGTGGCTGCATGAGTTCGAGGCATCGTTCCCGTATCAGGAGACCGAAGATCAGATCAAGGTGATTGAAGAGGTCAAGCGCGATATGGCGTCGCCGCGTCCGATGGATCGGCTGATCTGCGGTGACGCTGGTTACGGCAAGACCGAGATCGCCATGCGCGCCGCTTTCATCGCGGTGATGAACGGACGGCAGGTCGCCGTGCTGGTGCCGACCACCGTGCTGGCCGAACAGCACTACGAAACCTTTGTCGACCGCATGTCCGCCTATCCGGTCAAGATCGCGGTGCTCAGCCGCTTCCAGTCGCACGCGAAGCGCATGCGCATCCTCGCCGATCTGCGGCATGGACGCCTCGATATCGTCATCGGCACGCATGCGTTGATCGGCAGCGACGTCGTGTTCCAGAATCTCGGCCTGCTGATCATCGACGAAGAGCAGCGTTTCGGCGTGGCTCACAAAGAGAAGCTCAAGCAGGTGCGGCAGGTGGTGGATGTGCTGACGCTCTCGGCCACGCCGATCCCGCGCACACTCTACATGAGCATGACCGGCGCGCGCGACATGAGCCTGCTGCAGACGCCGCCGCGCGAGCGCGTGGCGGTCGAGACCAGAGTCGCGCGCGATTCGGACACCGTTCTGCGCAACGCGATTCGCCAAGAGCTGAACCGCGGCGGCCAGGTCTTTTTTCTGTACAACCGCGTGATGACCATCGGACTGATGCAGCGCCGCCTCGAAGGTCTCGTTCCGGAAGCGCGGATCGCCGTAGCGCACGGGCAGTTGCCTTCGCAAACACTCGCGCGCATGATGCGCGAATTCGAGGCGGGCGCGATCGACGTGCTGCTCTGCACGACGATTGTCGAGAGCGGGCTCGATATCCCGCGCGCCAACACCATTCTCATCCACCGTGCCGACCGTTTCGGAATTGCCGATCTCTATCAGCTCCGCGGGCGCGTGGGACGTTCTTCGCAAAAGGGTTTTGCGTGGCTGCTGTTGCCGGAGCACGGGCATGTTGACGAGGACGCGCGCCAGCGCATCGCGGCGTTGCAGAAGCACAGCGGCCTCGGCTCGGGATTCAATCTGGCTTTGCGCGACCTGGAGATCCGCGGCGCGGGGAACTTATTGGGAGCGGCGCAGAGCGGGCACATTGCGGCGATCGGTTTCGGTCTCTACTGCCAGCTTTTGCGGCGGACCATCGCGCGTCTCAAAGGGGAGGCCCCGCCGCTGCTGGTCGATGTCGATCTGGATCTGGATTTCATCGATCTCTCACCGGGTTCCACCGATCCAGAGAGCGCGGCCTGTCTGCCATACGCCTATGTCGAGGACGAGGCGCATCGAATGATCCTGCACCGCCGTCTCGCGGAAACGACCTCTGTGAAAGAAGTGAATGCGTTACGCCGAGAGCTTGCCGACCGCTACGGCCGGCCGCCGGCGGCCGTCTTGCGTTTGCTGCGCCTGACCGAGCTGCGGGTGCGGGCGGCGCAAAAATCACTCGGGCGCATTGAAACGCGCGATCAGAAGATTTATTTCTACGGACTGCGCGAACGGACACCGCTTCTGGTTCACGGACACTTGCCGTTGCTCAAAGGGAAAAATACCGCTCAGCGTCTGGACTCGCTCTTTCAGGCTCTTCAAGCTTTGTAATAACTGAATCCTAATTCCTCCTTGCAGTTTGCCCCCCCAGCCCGTAATATACGACCACTTTTTGTGCGCCTGTAGCTCAACTGGATAGAGTGTTGGCCTCCGAAGCCAGAGGTTGTGGGTTCGACCCCCGCCAGGCGCACCAGTCTTTGACTCAGCGCTCGTGTTTCGCGCGCCAGGCGGCGGGGGGGAGACCGAAGGTTTGACGGAAGAGGGTGGTGAAGGCCTGTACGCTGCCGGCCCCCACGCGCGCGGCAATCGACGCCACAGGCAGGCTGGTCTCTGCCAGCAGGCGCCGGGCTAACTCCAGACGACGGATGCGGATCTCTTCGGCCGGACTGCGGCCGAAGGCGATGCGGAAGTGCAGCTCAAGCGTCCGGCGCGAGACGCCGGTGCGCCGCGCGATTTCGTCCACACCCAAGTGTTGGTCCAGTGTCTGCAGCGCGATGCCCATCGCGCGCGCCACCACAGGATCGGCGGAGGCATACCGGGACGTTGACCCGCGCACCGTGATCCCCTCCGGTGCGATCCGTTCGCAACAGACACCGGTGCCGCCTGCCAAGAGCCGTTCCAGCCGGGCGGCGGCGTGATGGCCGATCGTGCGTCCGGGTAATGGCACCGAGGTGAGATCGAGTCCGCTGATCACGCGGGCGGCCACGGCGTCGCCCACGCCAACGATGGCGCACACGCGCGCCTGGACCTCGGGCGCACACGCCCGACAGACCGACCAGAAACGGCAGGCCAGATGATCACTGACACAGAAGACGGCGGTTTCCCGCTCTGCCGTCTCAAGCCATGCCTGCCAGACGGTTTCGAGCCGGTAGGTGGCGGACGACCCTGACGCTTCGGCTGTCAGGTCTTCCACATGACATTCTGGCTCTGCGGCTGCGGCCGCCAAGAATCCCTCGCGGCGGAGGTGCGAGGCATAAGTGGCGCGGTCCGCGACGACCAGCATGTTCCGGTAACCGAGATCAAGCAGATGGCGCGCCGCGAGACGTCCGACCGCAAAGTCGTCCGGCACGACCGAACAGACGCTGGTGATCGGCGACAGGTTGGCGGCGTTCACGACCTTCAGCGTCGGCGGCAGGCGGCTTTCGATCCAGCGGTCGCTCAGAAACGCGCCGACCACGCCGTGCAGGTCGCCGGACCGGGCCAGCCGCGTCAGCAGTCCCTCCTGCGCGGCCGGGATCGGCATGACGTGCCAGTCCGGGCGTGTCCGCGCGAACGTCCGCACGCCCTCCAGCACCTCCACCCCGTAGTCAAAGTCCGCGTCCAGCAAGACACCGATCATCGTCGGGAAGGCCATGCGCTCCACCTTTCCCTCACTCAGAGTCCAGCGCCCTGACGCGATAGAACAGGCGCGGCGGAACGGCCGGAACCTGGACGTCCGTCGTGCCGACAGCGCCGCCGACGGGCGCGATGCAGACGCCCCAGCCGTTGGTCCCGCCGGGGGCGGCGTTGGTCAGCACCGCGTAAGCCTGATCGACCACCGAGGTGAAGGTCAGCGTGAAGAAGCCCGGATCGGCAGGTACGAACGCCAGGATGTCGGGCGGCGGGACGTCGACCTCTTCGTCACCCGGAATCACCAGCACGCTGTCGCCGAAGATCGGCTCGGTTCCGGTAGAACCGCTCAAGGTGTAGGTTCCGGGATCACCAAACACGGTGTAGGTGAGGGTAGCAGGAGTAGTCGGTGTGAACCAGGTAATCTGGTCGTCGTTGTAGAAGTTGAAGATGCCGCCGGTGATGTTGGCGGCCGTTAGGTCGTGAGGGATGTTCTCGGTAATCGTCACGTTGCTTCCGGCCAGCACCTGAATGGTGACGTTGGTGCTGCTGATGGTGCGAATCAGGTTCGCCTTAAGGATCGTGCTGTCGCCGGCGACCGGCACGGTGCCGCTGACATGCGGGACGGCGAGGGCGCCGGTGACGGTGTAGAGGCCGGAGGTGGTGCAGGCGACGCTGTAGGTGACGGTGCTGGTGGTGGCCGCCGAGCCGTTGAAGATCAGGGTGCGGGAGGCGTCGTTCCAGACGCCCCCGCCCGTGATGGCGAAAGGCGTCAGGCCGGGCGGCAGGGTCTCGGTGAGGCTCCAGCTCACGAGGCCGGCCGGGGCGCGCACGGTGAGGGTGACGTTGGTGCCGTTGATCGCGCGGTCAGCCTCGGGCAGAATGGGCTCGTAGGCGCCCCAATGGTGAGCCGTCGCGGCGTGGGTGACCTGCACGCCAACCAGCGGCGCGGGGGTGTGCCAGCCGGTGAGCGGCAGGAAGTCGACCGTGTAGGTGCCGGCGGGCAGGTTGGTGGCCGCACCGCTGGTCAGCCAGGGCGTCACACCGTCGATGCGCCAGCGTGCGCCGCGCGTCACGGCGTCGGCCGGCGCAAGGCTGACCGTCAATGTGCCCATCGGGATCACGGTGAGATGCGCGGCGCGGCTGGTGGCGGTGCCGGCGATATTGGAAACCGTGCAGGCGTAGGTCGCACCGTCGTCGCTGTAGGCGGCGGTAAAGGTGAGGTTGGTGGCGGCGGCCCCGGGGATCGGGACACCGTTGCGGTGCCAACGGTAGAAGAGGGGGGCGGTGCCGAGCGCGGCGACGCTGAAGGTGACGGACTCGCCCTCCTGGACTGTGCGGTCAACCGGTCCGGCGGTGATGGCCGGCGCGACCGGCGCGCCGGGCTGCCACAAGGCGGAAAATCCGAAAGACTCGGTGAAATCAAGCGTCCCATCCCAATCCCTGTCCTTGGTCCAGGTGTCCCAAAAACCGCCGCCGATCCAGGCGGGCGAGAAGGTGATGCCGGCCGTGGCGAAGCCCTGCGGAGCGCGGGCGAGTGCGGTTATCTCATCGGCGTTGACTCCGCCGGTGTAAGTCGCCCAGGAGAGTGCGCCGTTGGTTGCGTTGTAAAGCGCCACGAATCCGTCCCGCACGCCCTGAAAGGTCTGGCTGCCTGGTGCGGGCGTGATCCACCCGTCCGAGGCGGTGGTGCCGCCGACGGCCAGGCGGCCATCGTGGAGCAGATCGAGGGCGGTGATCCGGTCGTTGCCGCCGCCACCGGCAAAACGGCACCAGTCGACGCGGAAGGCGGTGTTGGTGTCGGTCACGCGCGCGACAAAGCCGTCGGTTCCGCCCGCGTGGCTGTTGAGACGCGGCGCGGCCGCGAGGAAGTCTGCGGAGGCGGTGGTGCCGCCCAAAAAGAGGGTGCCGGTGGCGGGGTCGGCGCGCAGGGCGCGGACGGCATCGTGGCCGCTGCCATTGATGAGGGAGGACCAGACGTGGTGGCCGTCGGCGGTGAGTTTCACGAGGAATCCGGCGGCATTGTCAGCCGACGCGCTGCCGGAGGCGAGCGAAACCCAGCCGGACGAGCGGGTTTCACCGGCGACATAGACGGAGCCGTCAGGGGTGACGGCTACCGCAAGGGCGGAGTCGGCGTTGGCGCCGCCGAGGTAGTGGCGCCACAGCACGGTGCCGTTGGCGGCGTACTTGACCACGAGGGCGTCGAGGTTGCCCATCAGGTTGGTGCCGAAATGGGTGGCGCCAACGGTGTAGCCGGGCACATTGCAGACTTGGTTCGAGAGCGTCGTGTGTCCGACGGCATAGACACCGCCGTCCGGTGCGGCGGCCACGGCGTTGAAACGGTTCGTGCCATCCTTGTGTCCGATCGAGATGTCGGCCCAGAGGAGTTCTCCGTCTGTGGGGTCGAGGGCGGCGATCAAGGCATAGGTGCTGGTGTCCTGCAGGCTGCCTTCCGTATAGCCGACGGCGAAAAGGTCGGTCTGCGAGAGGCACAACGCTTGAAGGTTGTCGGAAGAAACGCCCTGCTCATTGAGATCCCGTGCCCAAAGCAGTGCGCCGGAAGGGGAAGCTTTGAGAATGAAGCCCGCCGCCGGTGGAGAGAGCCAGAACTCGTCGCCGCCGTTATTGTGGATCCCGCCTTGGCCGAGTTGTCCGGCCAGAAAAGTGTTGGTCGCACTGTCGACCGCCACGGCATTCACCGTGTCGTTGCCTCCCCAGCTATAGCCGACGTAGGTTGACCAAGCGGTTGAGACGTGCTCTTGGGCGTATGCGAGACCGGCACACAACAAGCCCAACACGATGCCCGATACGTATTTTTGCAAGGGGGCCCCCGTCATGCCATCGTTCTTGTTGGTCCGAGTGAAGAGCGACACGGCGGATCAGAGCGGTTTAAAAGTGGCGGAGAGGGGGGGATTCGAACCCCCGGTACCAGTTTGACCCGATACGGCGGTTTAGCAAACCACTGCCTTCAGCCACTCGGCCACCTCTCCACGTTCTTTGATTTGCCAATGTCGCGACATCATACGCGAACTGGTTGCCGTGTTTCAAGCGCAAACAGCAACTCAGAGAGAATTGCTGAAACACAAAAAGCGCGTCTGCCCGTCCCCCGCCTTGACGCCCGCGACGGGCTGGCATACGCTATGAATGTTCGGACTTCGACACAGTCGGAAGCAGCTTATGTGTCCGAAAAAATGTGTGACTTGATGCGGGAAAGAGGGTGACATGCGAGAAATTGGGATCGCTTTCGGGCTGACTTTGTTCGCGGGTCTGGCAACTGGCATCGGCAGTATGATCGCCTTCCTCGCCAAAAGGACCGATTACCGGTTCCTGTCAGTCGCCACCGGATTCTCAGCGGGCGTGATGCTGTATGTCTCTTTCGTCGAGATTTTTGTCAAAGGCAACGAGGCCCTTGTGGAACGGTTCGGCGATCCGCTCGGGTACTGGGTCAACGTGATCTCGTTCTTTGGCGGCATGCTGTTGATCGGGCTGATCGACAACGCCATCCCCTCCGCAGAAAATCCGCATGAGACCCACGCGGAAAGCGAGACGCGCGCCCTGCATGACCGTTCAGGCGCACCGACCCCGACGCCGCCTTCGTGCGATGACCCCGGTCAGGGGCTGCATGACCACACGCCCCGCAAAAGGCTGTTGCGCATGGGACTTTTCACAGCTCTGGCCATCACGATCCACAACTTCCCGGAAGGGTTGGCGACTTTTCTTGCCGCGCTGCAAAATCCAAAGCTCGGCATCGCGATCGCGATTGCGGTTGCGCTGCACAATATCCCCGAGGGAATCAGTGTGTCTGTGCCGATCTATTACGCGACGGGCAACCGCCGCAAGGCTTTCGTTTATTCGTTGCTGAGCGGTCTTGCCGAACCCGTCGGCGCCGGGATCGCCTATCTGGCGCTACGCCTCATCGTGGGCAGCGGCAACGGCGCGGTCCCGTCTGAGATCATGGGGGTTCTCTTTGGCGGTGTGGCCGGCATCATGGTCTACATCAGCCTCGACGAGCTGCTGCCCACCAGCCGCGCCTACGGCAAGGGGCACGACAGCCTCTTCGGCCTTGTCGGCGGCATGCTGGTGATGGCGCTCAGTCTCTTGCTGATGCGCTGAGCATTCGCGGGGAAGTCACGCCGGTTCATTCCCTTCGCTTTTGGGTCTCCGCCGCAGTGCCTGTTCCTTACGCCTTGCCCGGCACCGCCGCCACGCCTTCGACAGGCGTCGGGATGTCGTCTGTGCGTTCGAAGTCTGCCGCTGTGACCCCGGCGTTCATGTTGTAGAACTCCGACTGCCGATGTCAGGTTTACTGCAGTGAGGCACCCGAGCTGGCGTTGCCCACCATCAGGGCGTAACGGCGCAGCCAGCCGCCCAGATTGCGCGGCTGCCAGGCCGGGGCGGCCGCACGACGGCGCGCGATCTCAGCCTCGTCAAGCAGCGCTTCCAGGCGGCGTCCGGGAATGTCGATGCGGATGCGGTCGCCGTCGCGCAGCAGGCCGATCAGGCCGCCCTCGGCCCCTTCAGGCGAAACGTGGCCGATACAGGCACCGCGCGTGCCGCCGGAGAAGCGTCCATCGGTGATCAGCGCCACAGATTCGCCGAGTCCCGCTCCCATGATATAGGAGGTGGGGGCCAGCATCTCCTGCATGCCGGGGCCGCCACGCGGGCCCTCGTAGCGGATGACCACCACGTGGCCGGGCTTGACCTTGCCGGCGAGGATGCCCTCGCACGCCTCTTCCTGCGAGTCGAAGCAGATGGCCGATCCCTCGAAGGTCAGCATGGATGCGGCGACGCCGGCCTTCTTGACCACCGCGCCCTGCTCGGCCAGATTGCCGCGCAGGATGGTCAGTCCGCCGTCTTTCGAGTAGGCGTTGTCGAGCGTGCGGATGACCTGCCCGTCCTTGATTTCGGCGGCGGCGATGATCTCGTCGATGGTCTTGCCGCTGACGGTCGGGCAGGAGGTGTCGATCAGCCCCGGGATTTCGACGATGCGTTTGAGGATCGCCGGGATGCCGCCTGCGGCGTCGACATCCTCCATGTGGTAAGAGCAGGAAGGCGCGACTTTGCAGACGTTCGGGCAACGCTGCGAGATGGCGTTGATACGGTCGAGGTCATAATCGACGCCGGCCTCGTGGGCGATGGCGAGCGTGTGCAGCACGGTGTTGGAGCTGCCGCCCATGGCCATGTCCAGCGCGAAGGCGTTGTCGATCGAGGCGCGCGTGATGAGGTCGCGCGGACGCGGCGATTCGGCCTTCGCCATCTCGACGACGCGCTGCGCCGCGCGCCGCCAGAGGTCGCGGCGGGCCGGATCGTCGGCCAGGATCGAGCCATTGCCGGGCAGCGCCAGGCCGATCGCCTCGCAGAGGCAGTTCATCGAGTTGGCGGTGAACATGCCGGAGCAGGAGCCGCAGCCGGGGCAGCTCGACTCCTCGACCCGCGTCAGTTGCTCCTCGCTGATGGTGCCGTTCTTGTACTGGGCCACGCCCTCAAAGACCGAGATCAGATCCATCGGTTTTCCGTCGAGCCGTCCGGCGCGCATCGGTCCGCCGCTGGCGAAGATCGTGGGGATGTTGGCACGGATCGCGCCGAGGATCATGCCCGGGGTGATCTTGTCGCAGTTGGGGATGCAGATCATGGCGTCAAAGCAGTGCGCCTTGACCATCGATTCCACACAGTCCGCGATCAGCTCGCGGCTGGGCAGCGAGTATTTCATGCCGCTGTGGCCCATCGCGATGCCGTCGCAGATGCCGATGGTGTTGAACTCAAAAGGCACGCCGCCTGCCTCACGGATGCACTGCTTGACCCACTCGGCGACCTTGTTGAGGTGGCAGTGGCCGGGAATGATGTCCGTGTAGGAGTTGCAGACACCGATGAACGGCTTCTTGAAGTCGTCACGTTTGACACCGGTGGCCATGAAGAGGCTGCGGTGCGGGGCGCGCTGGAATCCGGTTTTGACTTGATCGCTGTTCATGGGTTCTCCTGGGGTTCGGGTTGAGCGTTGAGAGGGATGATTTAAGAATTAGGATTTAGGAGTTGTGAGTCGCGGGGCGAAGTTAGAATTTCGCGGCTGAGGCACGGGAGAGATAGGTGCCGGTCGTGGTGTCCACGATGATCGCTTCACCGGCCTCCAGATACTCGGGAACCTGAACCACCAGGCCGGTCTGGCATTTGGCGGGCTTGGAACGTGCCGTCACCGAGGCACCCTTCATCACGGGGTCGCAGGAGACGATCGTCAGCACCACTTTCTGCGGCACTTCGATCGTGAGAACCTTGCCGTCGGAGACCAACGCGAAGAGGCCCTCCATGTCCTCGACCAGATAGTCGAGTTGCTCTTCGATCGACGATGCAGGGAGGGTGAACTGCGAGAAGTCCTCGGTGTCCATGAATGTGTACAAGTCACCCTCACGGTAGAGATACTGCACCGGACGGCGCTCGAAATCGATGTCGTCAAACGGCTCTTCGCCTTTGCAGGAGATGTCCTGCTTGGCCTTGGTGACCAGGTTGCGGAAGCGGAAGTGGTAGATCGATGCCGCTCCGCGGGCGCTGGGGGTGGTGATACTCAGGTTTTCGAGCACATGCGGCAGCCCACGGATGCCGACAAGACTGCCTTTCTTAAGGTCGCACGCTTTTAACATAGGGGTTGTTGCTCCAAATAAGGACACATAGTTTACTCGGCAGGGGGCGGCTTTGTCGAGTGCGCTAGTGTCTCGGATAAAGCTGGCGGTAGATGTCGAGTGTGGCGCGGGCGGTTTCGGCCCATGAGAAACGTGCGGCACGCGCTAACCCTTTCTCGCGATAGACATCGTGCCAGTCGAGCGAAATGATGGCGGCGTGGATCGCGCGGCGCCACTCCTGCCGGTCGGTCGGATGCACCAGTTTCGCGGCACCGCCCGAGATCTCCTTGTGTACGCCGAGTGCGGAACAGATCACCGGTGTGCCGCAGGCCATGGCCTCCAGCACCGGGAAGCCGAACCCCTCGACCAGACTCGGGAAAAGGAATGCGTGGGCTGCGCTGTAGAGCGCCGGCAGATCAGCCTCGGGGATGCGCCCCAGCCACAGCACACGCTGGGTCAATTTCAGTTCCTCGGCCTCTCGCCGCAGGGGAGTGCTGTCGCCATCGAAGCCGGCCAGTGCCAGCGGCATGGAGGCGGTCGGGTCCATCAGGGCCAAAGCGTGCAGCAGGGTGGTCACGTTCTTGTGGGGGCGGTCGGAGCCGACATACAGCAGGAAGCGATCCGGCAGGCCGTACGTGCGGCGTACGGCCTCTATCGCCGCCTCGTTTTGGGGGTGAAAGGCAGGGTCGATGCCGTGGTGGATCACCACGCTGCGGCGCACGGCGCGGGCACCGAAAAAACGGGCGCAGTTTTTCAGCGCGTCTTCCGAAACGCCGATCAGCTTGCGGCAGTGGCGCAATGCGCGGCGCCCGACCACATGCCAGAAGAGGCGGGTTACCAAAGAGCTGTATTGCGGATGCGAAAGCGGGATCACGTCATGCACCGTCAGGACCAGCTTGCCCGGCACGCGCAGCGGGGTCAGGATGTAGGGGGCATGAATGACCTGCGGTCGGATCGCGCGCACCAACCGCAGCGTCTGCCAGTGGCTGCGGAAGGTGGTGAGGTTCGCATCCACACGGTGGATCGTCACACCGGGATGATCCAGACACGGGATTTCCGTCTCTTGGGGCAGGATCACATGCAGCCGCTCGTCCGGGCGAAGATCCGGCAGCAGGGCGGCCAGCAGCGCGCGGATGTAACGGTCGATGCCTGGATAGTCGGGTGTCGCCGCGCGGGCGTCGAAGAGCAGTGTGTGGTCATTCGCCATGGTGGCGCACCACCCCCCTCAAATCCGCGCGTGACGGGCAGACGCTGAATCGGTATGCTGTCATACAAGTGTTGGGTGCCGGTCGGAGTCACTTCTGGCCCGATCCGGAGCACATCTTGTTTTTACCACAATCGGAGCCTCCAGGCAAACGGCTGGTGGCAGGGACCGTGAAGTGCATGCGTTCAAGAGAAGCGGCGAGCAAGGCCGGGATCGCGGGCAGTCTGCCCACCGTCGCATCGCGTAGGCGCGGACTCGCCCGCAACAGCGCTCCACCGCTTCCGGCAGGGACGGGCCGCCGGGGCGTCCGCGGCGGTCTCGGCGAGGCCGCCCTGCCAGCTGCGCGTCTGGCTTGTGCGCAAACTATCACTCCCGATTGGGCTTGGCGGCAAACATGCTCTTTGCTCACGTTCACCTGCCGCTAGCGGACACCCCTATGAACCCAAAACATGCAAATCGCGTGATCCTGCTGACCGGCGACGGCAAAGGCAAAACCTCCTCGGCGCTAGGCATGGTGCTGCGAGCCGTGGGCCATGGCCTGCGTGTCTGTGTGGTGCAGTTCATCAAGCGGCGTGTGGACACCGGAGAGGCGCAGGCATTGCGTCTGCTCCCTGGTGTGGAGCATCTGGTCTGTGGCAATGGGTTTGTGCGGGAGCGCACGGGGGAGGCCTTTGAGGCACATGCGCGGGCCGCGCGCGACGGGTTGGCGCGGGCCGCCGAACGGCTGTGCGATCCGGCCTACGGCATGGTGGTGCTGGACGAAGTGTGTGGTGCGGTTGCGCTCGGACTGTTGGACGTGCAGGCGGTCGTCGAGGCGCTCGCGAAGGCCGCGCCCGGGAAGGCCGTGGTGCTGACCGGGCGCGACGCCCCGCCGGCATTGACGGCACTGGCCGACACCGTCAGTGTCGTGACCTGCGTGAAGCATGCGTATGACCACGGCGCCCCCGCCCAGCGCGGTGTGGAGTGGTGACGAAAAAAGCGCATGGTGAATGACGAATACGGTGCGGAAGCAAGAAGGAATGGGGAAGAGGTAATCAGTTTGCCGCGTGGCACGGGACAGGCGTCAACTTGCCCGGCGGTCACGCCGCCATCCCGCACAACTCCTAACTCCTCTTTCGGACGGGTTATTCCTCGATCAACGTGAGGGTGACTTCGCGCGTTTTCCCGGCACGCATGACCGTGAGATTCACGCGGTCGCCGGGTTGGCGCGGATCCAGCATCGCCCGCACATCCTCGATCATCGCGACGGGGCGGCCGTCCACCGCCACGATGATGTCGCCGAAAACCAGTTCGCCGAAACGGTTGAGTCCGATACCGTTGAGACCCGCACGTGCGGCGGGGGTTTGGTCATAGACCGCGTAGATCGCGACGCCGTTCAGGCCCGCGCGCTCGGTGACGTGGTCAGGCAGGAGTTTGACGCCGAGACCTGCGCGCGTGACCCGTCCCTTTTCAATCAGTTGCGGCACGACGCGCGAAACGGTGTCGGACGGGACCGCGAAACCGATGCCGGCGTAGGCGCCGCTCGGGCTCAGGATCGCGGTGTTGACGCCGATCAGCCTGCCGCATGAGGCGAGCAGCGGGCCGCCCGAATTGCCGGGGTTGATCGCGGCGTCGGTCTGGATCACATCGTGGATCTTGCGGTCGGTCATCGAGGTGATGGTACGCCCTAGCGCGCTGACGATGCCGGAGGAGAGGGTGGTGTCGAGCCCGAAGGGGTTGCCGATGGCGTAGACCTGCTGGCCGACTTCCAGTTCGCGCGACGGCGCCACTTCCACCGGCACGAGCCGCTCGGGCGGCGCGTCGATCTTGAGCACGGCCAGATCATAATCGGGCGCGATGCCCACCAGTTTGGCGTCGTACTGCGTGCCGTCCGGGAAGGTGACGGTCAGCGTGCTGGCCTGGTGCACCACATGGTAGTTACTGACGATATGGCCCTTCTTGTCCCACACGAAACCGGAGCCGGATCCTTGCGGCACCTCGTAGATCTGGAAGTCGAAAAAGAATCCGCGACGCACCAGCGCGTTGTTCGCGACCGCGACCACCGAGGGCGAGACACGCTTGTAGACGAGGGTGGCCTCGGTTTCACGGGAGGGGCGGGCGGACGTCTCGACATGCGATTCTGGGGCGGGGAGTGCCGGTGGCGTGACGCGCGTCTGCCGCGCCTCCCGGAGCTGAAACGCAAGGAATAGGACGATGGCGAGCAAAGCCAACGTGAGAAAGGGTGAACGTGCGGTGCTCATGCCACCAGCATAGCGAAACGGCGCGTGAGTTTCCTAGCGCAAAATGTCCAAGGTCAGCGATATGGGCGCATCCCCGTTCCCCTGACTTGGGTCACGCGGCTGATGCCGTCCACAGGGAATGCGGCGTAGTCCATGTGATCGGCATGGTTCCTGAAGCAGGCGTTCTGGTCGCGGATGGCCTCCAGCATCGCCTCCCTGTACAGGAGGACGCCGAAGTCGAAGGGAACGTGTCTGCGGGGACGGCCGCGACGTGCTTTTCCATAAGGGCATTGCGAGAAAAGAATCCATCTGCAGGCATAAGGCTGGCTGGCCGATTACGGTCAAAAAGTATAAAACTGCGGTCATTTCACGCATTGCCAGTGTCGTGTTTGCACGGCTATACTGGCGCGGTATTCGGATAGTGACAAGGAGGTTCGCATGGGGGTTCTGGCTGCGGCGTTGGTCAGTTTGACATTGGGTAACTGGCAAGTGACTTTTCAGGAAGCGGACGCGCGTCTCGATCTGGTGAATGTGTCCGGCGAGGCACACGTCAGCGGCACGTTGGCCTTTATATCCGGCGATCAGGCGTGGCGTGTGGTGGCGCCGCGCGACGCGGTGACGAACCGTCTCGCTTTACTCGATCCTCGCGGGAACGTGCAGGGGTATCTGGCGTTTCGGGGCGGGGAGGATCGCCTCACGCTGCTGGTTTATCACCGCACGGCGCAAAACTTCGTCGGCCGGTTGCGTTTGACCGGCAGCGTGGTGTTTACCCCGGATAGCTTCGCCTGCCGCACGCAGCCGCTCAAGGGATCGCGCGTGCTCCAATTGGGAACGGGGCGGCCGGATACGGATCTCAACGATTCTCTCTTCGATCCGGAGCGTGATCGCGCCCTGTTGATGCGTGGCGGATCGATGTGCCGGCTGGCCACGCAGGGTGGCGGGCGTTACGGGTTCACGTTGGACGCTGCCATTCACGAAGCGTCTGAAGCCACCGTGAATGTCACGGTCGAGCGCGATTACTACCGCAACCGCTATGTGCCCTATTACAAGCCGATCAACCGGAAACGCTGTCCGTCGCCGCCTACCGGCTGGATGTCCTGGAACATCTATTTCGACAAGGCCACGGCCGAGGACAATCTGGCCGAGGCGCGCATCGGCCAGAAATATTTGCAGCCGTTCGGCATGGAGTTCTGGCACATCGAGTCGTGGCAGGACAACTCCGACTCGCTGCCGGTCAGCAACTTTGACAACCTCAGCCTGAAGCCCAATCAGCATCAGTTCCCGCTCGGCATGAAGCGGCTGGCCGACGATATCCGCGCGCTCGGTTTCAGGCCGGGACTCTGGACCGCGCCCTTCGGCACCGGCAGCACCAACTTCTATCTGGCGCACAAGGATTGGTTTCTGCACGATCAGGACGGCAAGCCGCTCTCGACTTGGAACGGTAAGTTCACCATTGATCCCACGCATCCCGAGGTGATCAACCACCTGCGCGAGATTCACCGCATCGCTTCGCGCGAGTGGGGGTATGAGTATTTCAAGATCGACGGCATGTCGGGGCGCAACCACGGGTACTGCGCCCACTTTTTCGAGCGTCCCGAAGTCCGCGCCCGCTTCAAAGACCCGACCTGCCCGGATCCCTTTGAGCGTTGTGTGCGGGCGTTTCGCGAGGGCATTGGTGAAGATCGTGTGTTCCTTGCCTGCCAAGGCCATTTCACTGGTCCTGAGGCCGCCTATGCCGACGCTGCGCGCACGGGTGCTGACATCGTGCATCCGAATCAGCCGCCCAAATGGGCGAACCTGCTGAACCAGGCGCGCTGCACGCTCAACCAGATCTTTGTCAACAACATCGTTTTCTTCGCCGATCCCGATACGCTGATGGTCGGCGACGATCTCGGCATCGAACAAGCACGGTTGGCGACAACGGTCGTGGCGCTGCCGGGGCAGATGATGTTTTCGGGCGACAAGCTCGCGGAGCTGAAGCCGGAGCGCATGCGGCTGCTGCAGCAGGCGCTGCCGGTGTGCGACGTGCGTCCGCTGGATATTTTCCCTGTCTTCGACATGCTGCCGGTCTGGGCGCTGCACGTGCGGCGTCCGTTCGCGGAGTGGCAGGTGGTGGCGCTGTTCAATTGGGATGAAAAAGAACAGGCAATCGGTTTTGCTTTTGATGAACTGGGTCTGGATGGTACTGCCGATTACGCGGTCTATGAGTTTTGGACGAGCGCATATCAGGGCGTGCGCAAAGCGCGTTTCGAGATGCCGGTGCCGGGACATGGCGTGCGCCTGCTGGCCGTGCACCGAGCCCAGGCCGTGCCGCACTTTCTCAGCAGTGACCGCCACATCACGCAAGGCGGCGTGGAGTTGACCAGCCTGGCTTGGGATCGTGCGCGTAACGTGTTGTCAGGGACGGTCAAAGTTGTCAAGGACTATCCGGTCACGTTGCGCTTCCGTGTGCCGCAGGGGTTCGCGCTGGCCGCCGCGCAGGCCGGTGACGGCATCACCTGCCAGACGGCGGCGGAAGCCGGCGGGGTGGTCGCGGTGAAGCTGCTCAGCGCCGCCTCGCAGGAGGTTCCCTTCACGTTGTCGTGGAAAAGGGAGTCAACGACATCTGGCGGCACCGGTGATGCGCCGCTATAGCGGCGACAAGGACATTGAAGCGTCCTGTGGCATCCTCCTTTTGACGCGTGGCATTGAGTTTCGCGGATGAGTCACGTATTATAGACTGTCATGACTGACTACTCGAAGCTCCTGAATCCGGAACAATGCGAGGCCGCGACTGCGGGGGACGGGCCCTTGCTGGTGCTCGCCGCCGCCGGCACCGGCAAGACGCGCACGCTGGTGTACCGTGTGGCGTATCTGGTCGAACGCGGTGAGCGTCCGGACGGGCTGCTGCTGCTGACCTTCACCAACCGCGCGGCGCGCGAGATGCTGGAACGCGCCAAGGAGGTGGCCGGCAATACGGTAGGCAACCTTCTGAGCGGCACGTACCATCCATCACGTCTGCAACCGTTTCCTGCGGCGCTTTGGTGACCGGCTCGGTTACCCCAACGATTTCACCATCTTGGATCGCGACGAATCGCACGCGTTGATTGACCGTTGCATCAAGGATGTCGTGCGCAATAAAAAGGATTTTCCCAAGAAAGACGTCATGGCGTCCTTGATCGGATCAGCCGCCAACCGCGCCTGTGACATCGAGGATGTGCTGGAGCAGACGGTCCAGGAGCTGCGTGTGGACCCCATGGAGATCATCAAAGTCGCCAACCTGTACGCGGAACGCAAACGTGGGATGGGCGCGATGGATTTCGACGACCTGCTGGTCAACGGGCTACGTCTGCTGGTAGAACATGATTCGATTCGTGAGTATTATCAGAACCGTTTCCGGCATGTGCTGGTTGACGAGTATCAGGACACCAACCTTCTGCAGGCACGCATGGTGGACATCCTGGCGGGGCAGAGTCGCAATGTGATGGCGGTAGGCGACGACTTCCAGTGTATCTACTCATGGCGCGGGGCAGACTTCAAGAACATCATGGAGTTTCCCAAACGCTGGGACGGCTGCCGGATCGTCAAGCTTGAGCGCAATTACCGCAGCGTGCCGGAGGTGCTGGCTGTGGCGAACGCCTGTATCCAGGGCAATCCCGAGCAGTTCCAGAAGACGCTGCGCCCCACGCGCAAGGCGCGCAGCAAGCCGCAGGTTTTTTTCGTGCGCGACGGTGACGAGCAGTCGCGCGCGGTGCTGACCATGATCCGTCGGTATCAGGAAGACGGTTATGCGCTGTGCGACATGGCGGTGCTCTACCGGGCGCATTTTCATTCGATCGAGTTGCAGATGATGCTCGGTCGCGCGCGTCTGCCGTTCGTGATCACTTCGGGTATCGGCGTGTTTGAGCAGGCGCACGTCAAGGATGTGGTTGCCTTCCTGCGGGTCTGCGAGAACCGTTCCGACCGCATGGCGTTCGGGCGCCTGCTCGGCATGCTCAGCGGTGTCGGCGAGAAGACCATTGACGCGCTGTGGGAAACCTTGAACGGACGCTTTGAAACGAGCGATCCGCAACAGCGCGCGCGTTTGGTCGCGGCGCTCAAGCCTGTCGCGCGCGGCCAGTGGCAGGAGATTGACCGGCTGATGGAAGCGTATCACGACGAACGGCTCTCGGCCGCCGGCGGTGAAGCGGTGCAGCGGTTCTGCGATGTGTTCTACCACACCTATCTGGCCAAGGTCTATGACAACGCAGAGAAACGCGAGGAGGATATCCGCGAGCTGGCCCTTCAGATCGGCAAGAGCGAGGGCGGTGTGGCGGGCTTTCTGCAAGAAGTGGCGCTGCTCACCAACGTGGACCACGAGTATGACAAGATGGCGCGCGAGCACGCCGACATGCTGCACCTCAGCACCGTGCATCAGGCCAAGGGCTTGGAGTGGCCGGTGGTGATCGTCATTTGGGCTTCGGAAGGGATGTTCCCGTCGAGCCGGTCGATGGGCGAGAGTGAGGACGACGCCGAAGAGCGCCGCCTCTTTTACGTGGCGGTCACGCGCGCCAAGGATGAACTGGTGCTGTGCGCGCCCGAGATGCGCCGCACGCGTGACGGCCGTGTCTTTTTCTGCAAGCCCTCTCGCTTCATCAAGGAACTCCCGCGCGGCCTGACGCGCGAGAGCTTCGGTTTCCGCGGCGGGTATTGACAACGAGGGTCGGACATTCCAGAACCACGTTTGTGCTGCCCATATCACCTGCCCGGGTTGGATCAGACAGCCGGGTAATGCGTTCACCAACTTGGGGCGCAGAATGTGGCGCGTAACCGGACAGAATCAGCAGCGAGGTCATTGCAGCCAGAATGATGCGCATCCTTACACTTGGCAGCAGTTGCGCTTGTTTCATGATGTGACATTTCCCTGCCCAACGTCAGAGGCCAGACACGCGGCGGGAGCCGCGTTGTCTGCGCCGACGGGTTCGAGCGATTTCAAGCGTGAGTGCCGACTCTCAGCCGTTCGGCAATCCACACTTTGATGACGGCCTGTCGGGGAACGCCGAGCCGTTGGGCTTCTTTGTCGAGAGATTGAATCATCCACACGGGAAAATCAACGTTGACTCGCTTCTGCTCTCTTCCGGGGCGGGTTGCCTTGGGAAAATTCAGATATTTTGACACGTCGTCGCCGTTGTCAAAGGCCTTATCAAAGGCTTCAGCTTTCATAGGCGTCTACCTCTTCTTTCCGCGCACGGCGAACCGATATGATCCGGACCGCCTCGCCTCTGTAAGTGAATATGGCCGACCAATGTTTCTGCCCCATCTTGCCGACCAGCATGTACCTCGCCTCACCCTGCGTCCTCGCGGGCACAATAAGTCTGTCGGCATCTTCCCAAAGTGCCTGCGCTTCGAGAAAGTCGATGCCATGCTTCATCAGGTTTGTCGCGCTCTTGTCTGGATCGAACTCGAAATCCATGGTATATACCGTATACCAAAATAATACCGGATGTCAATCGACTTTATCGTCGGTTCTGACTTCTTCTCGAACGTCAGCGACCTCCAGGCGGGTCTCCATAATCGAGCGTAAGAAGGTCATGCCTTCTTTGTCCAGAAGTTTGTCCAGCACTTCTTCCGGCAATGGTTCAGCCGAGTCCCGTGCGCCGCGCAGAAATCCCCAAAGAGAGCGGCGGCGTCCGCCTGCTGGGGATTTCCGTATCACGCGTTTCATGGGGAAGACGCGCACCGGCATCCATGCGGAGAGCCTTCTGAGGTTCCGCAGGAAGGTGCGGAAGCTGACGGCCCGCGACAGGGGCCGGAGTCTGGCGGCGGTCATCGGCGAACTGAACAGCCTGTTGCGGGGCTGGGGCGGGTACTTCCGCCCCGGCCTCTGTGAGACGCTGGCCGGGGAGCTTGACCACTGGATAAGGATGTCAGCGGGCACTCAAAACCAGCCAGTGATGGGCACTTGAAAACCAGCCACC
>DAOTKE010000027.1:0-27424 GCA_035449085.1 Kiritimatiellia bacterium
GAAGTGTTTCCCTGATAAACAACGCGCGAGCCCAGTTCAAATAAAAACGCCCTGAACCTCACGGAACCTTCGAACGTGTTTGGTTGACTGACCCGCCACGTCCCGTACCCCACCTTGGTGAACGTTCCTGGGGTGTTTGCCGCCAAGGCCACACTCGCCGCCGCTCCGCCGCCATGGCCGACACCGGTAGAGGGGACAATAAACGCAACTGACAGTACGTCCGTCTCCGCGTAACCCTCGCCGGGACAGGTCACGACGACTCGCTCGACGGTGCCGGTCTTTGTCATCACGGCCACGGCTGTCGCGTTGCTGCCGCTGCCTCCCGTGATCGCCACGCGCGGTGCCGCACCGTAACCGCTGCCCGGATTCGTGAGGACGATCTCTCCCACACCAAATCCTCTGGCAATCCGGAACGGCGTTTCGGTCATGATCGAAAGTCCTGTTGTATCCAATGTCCCGCCCTTGCCGTAAACGACGATGTTGGTGAAGTTGGCGATCGGGGAACCGGACAAGTTCAAGCCGCGCCACTGCAGGGTTCCTCCATTGAAATTGAGAACCGCCTGGTTGTTCACACCTCCAAACCGGCTGAGATAATAGTTCAGGCTGAGCAACCCACCGTTCAGATTCAGCGCTGCGCTTACCGCGGGCGAGAGAGAATTACCCAGGCCGACATTCCGGCCCGTCACGACGGCAGTCCCGTCTACCGTCATCGTCGCCTGATGTGGCACTGTATCCGAAACCTGGGTCGACCAATTCGCCAGCACGATAGGCCGGTCAGGAATCGACACCGTGCCGCCCGACAGATAGAAGTCGCTGTAGGCGGGCTGGGTTCCCGTGACCGCGCCGAAGCCGACCGAAAAATCACTCCAGACAGCATTTTTGATCGGCAGTTCAAGCACTCCGCCGCTGACATGCAGCAGACCGTACGTCACCTTCCCGTTGCCCACGCGATGACCGCCCGGATATGCCGTCGGCAACCGCAAGGTTCCGCCATCCAAGCGATAATAGCCATCCGCCGAAGTCCCGACGATCCACAGCGATTCAAGGTCGATCAGTCCGCCCGACTGCCACACTTTGCCGGGATTGCCGGCGTCCGTCGTGCTGTCATTGAGACCGATAAACAGTCCTCCTGTCCAATTGCTTGGTGAGCCCCGCATTTGTATGCGTCCACCCTCCTCGACATACAGAGCTCCCGCCCCACCAAAATAGGTCGTGGAAGTGTTTCTGGATCCGATCCGAACTTCCGCGCAGTTCGTCGATAACAGGCACCCGGCATTTCTTAAGGTCAATGATGCGCCGTTGACCAGTCCGACATGATGCATACCGCCGTCGAGCAGTACATTGTTCTCAAGAATCACTCGCCCGCCCATCACCCTGAAATTGGTGGTCGGCGAGATCGACGCGCCGGAAAAAATCTGATTGAACAGTGAATGATCCAGTGCCCCCGGAAAAAACGAATAAACGGTGACAGGGCTTGCCAGATGAATGTATTGGTCACCGATCTGTCCCGTGATCCGCAACTGCGCTTGGTCGCCTGCCCCGGGCAAAATGCCGCCCTGCCAGTTTGCCGTGTTCTGCCATTCGTAGCTGCCTCCCTCCGTCGGCAACCACTGTCGGTCAGCCGCATGCGTCAACGTAAACACACTGACTGTCAACCCGACACTCATGAGTCCAAACCGTTTATTCACAGCAATCTCCTCATCCAGCCTGAAACTGTTTCGCGTTGATGACTACATGCGCCCTTTCCTGATTCAAGCCAATTAAACTTTATCACGCTGGGCAAGCTCAAAACCATACCCATTTGCGTCAAATAAAACTTACTTATTGCGACAAAACCGCTTGTGTTCATGACCGCGTTCCCCGTATCATCAAAGCGTTTATTCTGACGATTCTTGATGTTCCCTAACGGCAAAGTCTGTGGCACATGTCTAAATTTCTTCAGAAAATCCCGCGTGTTTTAGCCATCTTGTCCACGGTCGAAAAGGCCTGCCGTGACAAGCTGCAGGGCATCCTGAAGTATGCGCGTCTCAACGGCCCTTGGGATGTGCAAACGTTGGAAGACCACCCCTTCATCGCCAAATTGGGGGCCTTTAAAAACTGGCAACCGGACGGCGTGATCTACGGCGTAGACGATGTGAAGGACCGACACCTCATCGGCTCCATCAAAGCGCCGCTCGTCAGTTTAGACACGGATGCCTCTTTCAGGGGTAGGGCGTCCACGGTTTGCCATGATTCCCAGTTGATCGCGGAAACGGTTGCCGACCATTTTATGCGCCTGTCACTCAGGCAGTTCGGTTTTGTTGGGAGTGTGCCCTCTTCCAGTTGGTCTCAGATGCGCAAGGCCGCCTTCTCCGACCGTTTGAGGAGGGCGGGTTTCGGCTGTCATGTGTACGAGCCCGTCGATGAGGAGGACTGGGGGCTCGAGCAGAAGCACATGAGTCAATGGCTACAATCCCTCCCCAAGCCCTGCGGCGTCATGGTGGCTGTTGACCTGCGGGCGAAACAGGTTCTGGACACCTGCCTTGCCGCAAGCATACGTGTGCCGGAGGAGATCGCCGTGATCGGCGTGGACAACGACGAGACGATCTGCGAGAACACCATGCCCTCGCTTTCCAGCGTGCTGCCGGATTTCGAGGGCGGCGGCTATCTGGCGGCCGCCCTGCTCGACCGCCTGATGCGCGGCACGCAAGAGAAACCGGCGCATCTCACCTACGGGATTAAGCGCATTGTCCATCGCCAGTCATCGCAATATGTCCAACGCGCCAGCCGTCTGATTGCCTCAGCCATCGAATTCATCCGACTCAACGCGTGTTCGGGTATCACCGTAATGGACGTCGTTCAGCACCTGAACGTGTCGCGCCGCTTCGCGGAACGGCATTTCCGCGAAGCGTACGGGCATTCAATTCTTAATGAGATCCAGCACACCCGGCTGGAGCGCGTCTGTACCCTGTTGCGCGAAACCAACCTGCCGATCAGTGAGATCGGCGTACGCTGCGGTTACGGGGCTGAGATTTACTTGAAAGTGCTCTTCAAAAAAACATATGGCATGACCATGCGTGAGTACCGCAACGCCCGATCATCATTTGCGCCGCCGTCACTAACAAACGCCTCCCTGTTTCACTGACCGTTGGCGTTTCTGGCTTACGTGTCGATCCCCAGGCGGCTTTGCATCTGCTCCAGAGGAATCCCCTTGGTTTCGGAGACGAAGGATTTTATCCACAGCAGTTGCTGGATCATCATGCCGCAGAAAAATGCGTAGGCCGTTCCGGGATGCAGGGCTTCCGCCATCTTCGGAAAAAGGGCGTTAACAGCGCCGCAAAGATCTCCCGCCGGCCAGTGGCCTGTGTTGCACAGGCCACTGGCCGGCGGAACCACAAACCGCGTGATCCTACTGCCGTCAAGACGGTCGACGTTCAGCCGCTTACATACTCTCCGTATCGGCGTTCTCCGTGTCGCGGTTCTTCACGCCTTCTACGGCAGAAGAACCATCACTCTGAAGAACCGGAGGGTGCCCAGCACAGCGATGTGATGCGTGACGGTCGCCAACTCCCCATTTGCGGGATCCGGCGCCATCGAAACCGTCGCCCGGTCGTCGCCGACCTCCTCCCACGGGCCCGTCAGCGCCGCCGCGCCGTAGAGCTGGAAGACGAGGTCGGGGTCGTTCACGCGCCGCTTGTAGGTGATGTCCACCGAGCCGTCAGCGCCGATGTGGATGGCGATCTGACCGACCGTCGTGTCCGCCACGTTCGGGTCGCCTCCGAACACATATTCCATGTCGTTCGACCGCCCGTCGCCGTCCGGATCCGCGTCGCCCCGATCCAGACTGGCATGGATCTGTTCCGGTGTGAAGTTCGCCTGTCGCCAAGCGGCGTACAACGAACCGTCCCCTGAAGCGCCGCCTGTGTAGATGAGCCAGGCCGTCGCAGACGCATAGCTCGCGGCGGGATCCAGCACCGAAACGGTCACCCGCCCCTTGGTTTTGCGCCCGGTCACATCGGACACTTCGTATTCAAAGGTCTCGGTTCCCACAAATCCCGGCGCAGGCGTATACAGCACGTCACCCGCGCCGGCAACAACCACCTCTCCGCCGGCGCTCTGCCCGGAAACCTGGGTGACGGCATACGAGGCCAGGTAGGCGGGCGTGACGGCATCGTTGGAGGTCAGGCCCAGCCGATTGCTGACCGACCCGGCCAGGACCACAAAGCGGTCATCGGCCGTCGGCAACGCGCCCACGATGATCGTGACCCGCGCGGTGCCGCTGCCGCCCAAGCCGTCGCTGACGGTGTAGACCGCGGAATCAACCCCCACGAAGCCCGCCGGCGGCGTGTAAACAAGGGTGCCGCCGTTGGCCGCGATCTCGCCGAAGAGGTCGGTGGTCGTGACGTGGATGACGTTCAGCGTCTGCGAGGGTGACTGGGGCACCACGAAGTCGTTGGACGTAACGTCCAGAACGTTGTCCGCAGACCCGCGTTCCACGACGAAGACGTCGTCCTGCGCCGAAATGTCGGTCGTGGCTTGGCGAAGGCGGACACGGACAGAGACGCGGGCGGAGAACCGGTTGCCGTAAGGATCGGAGGCCTCGTAGGAGAAGGCCTCGACGTATTCGTTCGAGGGGCCGTAGAAACCGGGATACTCGCCCGGCCGGTAGAGGATCGCCTGTGCGTCGTCGGAGACGACCGCGCTGCCGCCGCGGCTGGGGGCCCCCGCACCGATGCCGACGGCGGTGATGGCGACCGCGCCGCCCGCCGGCGCCAGGCCGTCGTTGGCGGTCAGCGGCAGACGGTATTCACGAGCCGCGGCAACGCTGCCGTCCCACTCGTAGCCGACGACGAAGCTGTCGTCGTTGACGATGAAATCGCCGGGGACGAGGTTGACGGTGACGAATGCGCTCTGCGTGGCCACCCCGTCGGAGGCGGTGTAGGTGAAGCTGTCTTCGCCGATATAGCCCTCGGGCGGGGTATAGATGAGCGTGTCCGCAGACTTGACGACGGTTCCGCCGCGCTGGCTGAAGTACTGCACGCTGTACACGACGAGCGGCTGGCGCGCGATGTTGTAGGAGACGTCGTTGGTGAGAACATCCAAGGTCACGGAGGGGCTGCCGACCCGCACGGTGAAGGTGTCGGCGTTGGCGTAAAGGGCGCCGACCTGCGCGGTCACGACGGTGACCTGACCGGTGACGGCGCGCGCGGGGGTGCCGGCGTCGTGCGCGGTGTAGCGGTAGGTCGCGGAGGCGTTGACGGCGGAACCGGCCGTGAAACGGAGCTTGTTGCCTTCAATCTCGAACGTCCCGTTGGGCGTCTCATCCGCCTCCGGCTCGACAGCGGCGAGCGTGAGCCGGGCGACGGGGTACGGGATGACGCGGTCGTTGGCCAGGACGTCCAGGTCGGTGACCGTATTGGTGGCGACCGTGCAGAAGTCATGCGTGGCGTGAGGGACGCCGACCGTGACCTGGACAATGGACGAGCCTACGGCCCCGTAGCGGTCGACAGCGGTGTACGTGAAGCGGTCAATCCCGATGTAGTCGGCCGGCGCGGTGTAGAGGACGTTCGTGCCGTCAGGGCCGATCTCGACCGTTCCGGCGGTACCCGCGGTGTCGACAGAAACGACGGTCATGCCGTCCAGGGAGTCGCCAAAGAGGACGTCATTGTCGAGCGGGGCGAACAGGGCCGTCACGCCGGGTTCCGCCGTGAAGAAGTCGGGCTGGACACCGATGACGCGATCCAGGATTTTCACGTGAACCTGCGCGGTTGAGGAGACCTCGCCGCCCCGGACGCGGTAGGTGAAGCGGATTTCGTTGGTGGCGGTCGCGGCGGTGTAGACGAAGGTGTTGTTGGTGAGCGTGAGGCCCGCCGGCACATCGCCGACGACGCCATCGATAACCAGGCCGTCCGGCGAGCCGGGAAGAAGGGCATCATTGCGGAGGACGTCCATCGTGATGCTCATGCCGCGGGCAACGGCGTATTCGTCGTCGGATGCGTGCAACGGACCGTTATGGTTGTAAGAGACAACCTTGACACGGACGTTGGCGGTGCGCGCGACGCCCAGACGGTTGGTGACGGTGTAGGAGAAGATGTCGGTGCCGGCGTAGCCTGCGGGCGTGCTGTAGAGCAGTGCGGCGCCCTGGGCCGCCACGGCGACCGTGCCGCCGCGCAGGGAGGGTGTGACGGAAGCGACCGCGACCGCCCCACCACCCGACGAGCCGTCCACGTCGTTGGCCAAGACATCCAGCAAGCGGGCGGACGCGCCGGCGTTCACACGGAAGGTGTCGTCCACGGCGACGAAGAACGAGCCGTCGGTGACGGTGTACGGGATGGTGTTCGTGGTGCGGAAGCTCGCCTGCGCCGAAGAGACGACGCTGGTGGGGGTGACGGTAACCTCGGCGTTGCCCGGATTGGCGACGGAGGCCGCCGGAACCAGTGTCAGTGTGTCGTGCGCGTCGATGTCCGAGGCGGCCGTGCGCGGGTCGAAGGTGACGGCGGCATTCTCGTCGAGGAAGAGGGTGTACGCGCCCGCGACGGGCGCGTCGTTCACGCCGCGCACCAGGACGGCGACCTGGGAAGCGGTGGCCGCGATGCCGTCCGAAATCTGGACGGTGAAAAGGTCGAAGACCGTCTCGCCGGCAGAGAGGGCCTGAAGCCGGGGGGAGAGCTGCGGGTTATAGGTGACGTTGGTGCCCGAGGCGTCGACGGAGACGGCGGCGCCCAGCAGACTGGCCGGGCCGGCTGAGGAAACGAAGTGCCGCGCGCCGAGGATGTCCTGGAGGTCGGTGTCGCTGTCGTTGGCCAAGAGGTCCGGCGCGCGCAGCAGGAGCGGGGTGTCCTCGTCGGTGTAGAAAAAGCCAGGCAATTCGATGAGATCGGACGTACTCACGCTGCCGATGTTTTTATCCGCGGCAATGAGGTCGGCGCGGCCGGTGGCGGCGGTGGACTCCGCCGGCGCAATGACGGTGAGGATCGCGAGACGGTTGGTGAGGATGCTGGCGAGAGAGGCGCCGGAGAACCGCCAATCGTTCGTCAGGGTGTTGGCGGAGGGCGGGTCGGGCACGGTTTCCGGCGGGTTGTTGACGCCGGTGACGGCGAGCGCGACGCGGGCGATACCGGGGGCGCCGGAGACGTCGATGAAGACATACCAGAAGCCGTCTTCCGCGGTTTCGCCCTCGGCGAGGGTCTGGAGCTCGGCGGATACCGCGGCGTTGTAAACCACGTTGTCCTCGAGCGGGTTGGCGCGCTTGTTGAAGGTGACGGAGGCCCCCTTCAAGGTGGTGGCGGCGACGGCGGAGAGAGTGGGTATCCATACGGCGGGGACGTTGATGCCGGTGTAGGCGACGGGGATGAGGAAGGTGTCGGCGTCAACGACGGTGACGGTGTGGGCGGCGTTGACCGCCCCGACCAGGGGGTGGTTGACGATGATGACCTGCGCGCCGGAGGCGAGGCCGTGGGCCGGGGAAGTGACGGCGGTGGCGGTGCCGTTGGCGGCGGAGGCAAAGGCGGTGATGGGATGGACGTCGGCGTCCGAGAGCACGCCGGTCACGCGGAAGGTGGTCGAGGTGTCGCCGGTGTCGATGTCCCAGTCGTTGGCTTGGAGGCTGACCCCCGCGACAGCGTTCGACGGCGCCTCGTTAAAGGTGGGCGGCGTGACCGATGGCTGGGCGAGGATGCGCACGGCATCGCGCTCGGCGAGGGGCACCGCCGTGAGGTCGTCGTCGACGCCGGCGGGGGCGTCGTTCAGGCCGGTGACGGTCACTGTGACCAGGGCCTTGGCCGCGGCGTCTGGAGGGGTACGCGGAGCGGCGGTGACCCACGCGGAGGCGGAAACCGCGTTGGTGATGTAGAACGTGTCGTCGTCGGGGACGTCCACCACCTCGCAGACCGTGCCGTCGAGCAACACCGTGTCGCCCGCGGCCAGGCGGTGGTTGACGGACGTGATGACGTTGGTCCCGTCGATCGGGAAGCTGCCCGTGATCACGCCGCTGCCGTAGTCGACGACCGCGTATTCAAAGGTATCGAGCAGTTCGACGCCGGCCCGGAGGGATTGCAGAATGGCGCTCGCGCGCGGATCGTAAAGGACCCGGCCGTCGTCCGTGAGCGAAAGCGGCACGCCGAGGGAGGACGTCCAGGCGGGCACGCCGTTCGTCACGGGGAGGATGACGAGGCAGTCGTCGCCGTCGGGGTCGGCGTCGTTGGCGAGCGCGTCGATCACAATAGGGGTGTCCTCCGTGATCTTCACGGCGTCGGGGACGGCCTGCGGGGCGGCGTTCGGCTGGCCGAAAGCGGTGCCATCGATGACGGCGCCCGGGGACTGGAGCAACGCGCCGGCGAGCGTGACGGAGGGCCGCCCCTGCCAGCCGCCCTGGATCGCGGGGCTGACGGAGCTGTGGGGCAGGAAGGCGAATCCCCGGCCTTGCGGGGCAGAGGCGATCGAGTTGTGCGCGGTCTCAAGACGGTCGGCGCCCTCTGCGGAATCGGGGTCATTGAAGACCGTGAGGAAGGTGTGCCGGATCACGGGGGCGGCGACCTCAGGCTTGACGATCTCGACGGAGCCGCGGCCCTGCGGGGAGAGGATATTGGCGAAGTCAGCGGCGTTGGTCACAAAGGACGCCCGGACCACGGGGGTGGGGTTCTGGGGCGAGAAATCGGTGAAATCGGCGAGGTCTCCCTTGGGGAAGGCGACGACGACACCGCGTCCCGGGGCGAGGAGGTAGGACGCGGGGACAACGGCGGCGGAAATGATATTGGGATAGACGCTGTTGGTGAGGGCCAGCATGCCCCGGCCGAACTCATGGACCATCACGCCGTTGACGAGGAGCCGGAAACCGTTCAGATTGACGGTCTGGCCGTCGCGGGGGGCGAAGATCTCAATGAACTGATCCGTGTCGCCGGCCGCGGCGGACAACTGGATCTCGGTGACGGCGGGGAAAGCGGTGGCGGCGGGATCGACCGCGCCGGACGCGCCGCGCCCGTTGGCATCGGCGACGCGGAAAAGACCGCGCTGATCCAGCACCGTGGCGGAGGTGGGGCGCGAGAACCCGAGGGCCGGGCTGTCCGCGAGCGGCGCACGGAACGGGACGGAGGCCGAGGCCGCGTCCAGCGGGGCGAGCCGGGCGTCCGTGGAGAGCAGATCGAAGTCGGGATCGAGCAGATGGACGGAGGGATACCCCTGCTGTTGGGTGGGGACGTAGGTGGAGTCATCGCAAATGTTGCCGCCCAAAGACCAGAACTCCGCGCCGCTGTCGAGATTGAGGGTCCGCGTCTCGGGATCGTCGGCGAGGATGGTGTTGAAGAGCCGGACATGCGTGCCCGCGCCCGCATAGACCGACGAGGCCGTGAAGAAGAGGGAGGCGTCGACGTTGTTGGCGAAGGTGGAGTACGCGATACTGACAAGGGCGTAATTGTCGGGCGAATCGTCAGGGAATTCAGCAAAGATGGCACCGCCGGCGCCATTCAGGGAGAGCTGTGCGTTCGAATCGAACAGCGTGTTGGTGATGCCGACGTCGAAGTCGGTAAAGGTGGAGATGGCGCCGCCGGCGTAACCGTCCCCGGTGACGGTGTTGCGCAGAAACGCGCAACCTTCGACGAAGAGTTGGCCGTAAAAGACGTCAATGGCTCCGCCGTACTGCGTGGCAACGGAGTCCTGAACGACCACGCCGCGCAGCGTGAGCCGGCCGTTCTCGGTGACGGAAAACGCGCCGCCCAAGGGAGCGGTGGCATGGGAGAAGGTGATGCCCTCAATGGTGACGGGAGAACCGATGACCAGGATCTGGCGATCCGGCGCGCCGTCGCCGTCCGAGTCTCCAGAGATGGTGAGAAGGTCCGCGCCCGGGCCTTTGATCGTGAGGGCCCGCCCGGTCTCCATGACTGGCGCGTTGGCGGGCATACGGATCGTGGCGGGGTAGGACGGGAGGGCGAAGGTGATGACGTCGTTGTTGGCGAAATGTTCCAGCGCATGCTGGAACGTTCCCGGCGTACCGTCGTTTTCGAGTTTCGTGACCAGCCAGTTCCGGGGCGGATCCTGAACCTGGATGGCCAGCGTGCGGGTGGCGGTGAGGAGTTGGTAGTCCCTGGCCGTGAGCGTGAAGACCGTCCCGTACGGGTCGTCAGGCGGGAACGGGTAAGAGAGGGACGGGGTAAAGGTGATGTTGGTGACGAGACTCAGGATGTGGCCGATGTCGGGAGTGGTGATCGTGTACCCGGCGGCGCCCTGGGCGGAAAAGCCGGAATCGCTCAGGTCGATGTTGCCGAACGTGCCCTTGGCGGGGTCGTCGATGGAGAAGGTGAAGGTCACGGCGTTGGTGTCGTCACTGGAGAGCGTGACGCCGGCAAAGGGCCGGATGACGGTGCCCGGCGAGAACAGGACGGGCTGCTCTTCCGGGACGCCGAGGTTAGGGGCCGCATTGACGCGTTCGATGTGGATGGTGACCTCGCTGTTGATGGCGGAGAGTCCTGTCTCGTCGGTAACGGTCAGAATAAGCTGGACGGAGACGGACTGGCCGACCGCGATACCTTCCATCGCGTCCGGGCGCAGTGTGAACCGGGCGGCATTCAGCAGGGCAGAAAGGGTGGCCGGGTGCTGGAGGGCGTTGATGGCCGTCTTGGTGTTCAAGTCGATGTCGCCGATGTCCGGCGAGACGACGAGGGACGCATTGACGGGCTGGTTGCCGGCCTCGTCGGGATCGGTAACCTGCGTCAGCGCATACGGCGTCGCGCTGGGGTCGGCGCTCGTGATGTAGATGTTCTTGGGGGCACCATTGCCCAAATAGATGGCGGGCGGGCGCCGCAACTGGTTGAGCGTGATGGAATTGGTTCTGACCGTGGTGTCGAAACCGTCACTGAGCATGAAGATAAAGTAGACGAGACCCTGGCTGTTGGTGAGGATGCCCTCTGAGGCGTTGAACTGGACGTTGCGGAGCAGATTGTCGAGATCAACGCGGTTGCCGGTGCCGATCACGCCCCCCGCGGGCGGCAGGGGCATGCCAATACTCTTGCTGAGCGTGCCGTAGGTCTCGTAACCAGGCGCGAGGATAAGGGAAAGCGTGAATTCATCTTGCGTGACGTCAACATCGGTGATGCTTTCGAGCGTGAAGGGCGTTTTCGTTTCCAGCTCGTACAACGTGTCCTGGCCGGGGACGGTATTGACGATGAACTCGGGAGGAGTGTTCTTGAATTCCAGACGGACCCGCATCGTGTTCGTGACGGCGAGATGGGCGGAACGGTCGGTGGCGACCACCGTGACGGTGATCTCATTGGTGTGGCCGACAACGCCGAAAATGTCGTCGACCGCCTTGAGGTCGACGGATCGGATCCATGTGGTTTGGTCAGACGGCCTGGCGTTGAGGTTGGAAACCACGCTTGCGAAGGAATGGTTGAAAACGAGCTGCAGCTCGGGTTCCATGACGCGGACGTCGAGGTATTCGGAAGTGGAACTCGTATCGTCAGGGTCGGAAATGGTGACGGCCGCGAAGGCATTCGTCCAGGGATCTTTGTTTGTGATCCCGATCACGGCGGGCAGCCCGCTGATGGAGGGCGGATCCGGAACCGGGTTCACGATGACGGTGAAGGTGTTCGTCTTGGCGTTGGTATCGTCCGTGACCACGAGCGTGGCGGTGGCGGTGCCAAAGGCGTCCGCAAAGGGGCGCAAAACCAGTGCGCAATTGGTGCTGACGCCGCCGACAGACTGGAAGGAGGAACTTTCAATCAGATTGGTCTCCGAGAAGGTCACGGAGAACTTAAGCAGAGCGGTGTTGCCGCCGTAAGCGACGGAAAAAAAGTTCGTGCCTGCGGTGTCCTCATCGAAGGTCACCACGGAGAAGGCCGAATTCGTGACGATGATGGGAATCGGAACCGTGGTGACGGAGACCATGCCGGTCACCGCGTGTCCGCCGGAAAGCTCGCCGAAAACGATCTCAACGTCGTGCGTCCCGGAGCGCAGCGCGTTGGGGGCCAGCGTCAACTGGAAGAGGTAATCGGGCTGATCGCCGTTCGCGTATGCAATGTCCAGCGAGGAGAAGAGCGAAGGCGACGTCTGATCCGTGGCGGTGGCGGTCAGATTGCCGGCGGGGCCCGCGTAGGTCACGGGGAAGGACACGGTTTTCGTTTCGTCCGTCCGCAGGGTCAGGGCATTGGGGTAGACGCCCAGGCGGGGCGCGGGCTCAACCGTGAGGGGGACGGTGATACTGTTGGTCCAGCCCCCGAAGCTGTCCGTAGCGTAGACCGTGAAGATACTGCTGCCGGCCTGGCCCGCTTGAGGGATGAGGTTGAAGGTGCCGTCAGATGACGGCATGATGTCGCCAGAAGGGAAAAGCGTCGTGTTGCTGTGCCGCCCCCGGAGGACGGTCGCGACGGCGTTGGGGATAACGGTCAGCGTGGCGTTTGTCGAGTCCTGATCGATGTGCCCGCCGTGGAAACCGTTCGTGCCGGAATAGGTCACCGTCGGTTGCTCGCGGACCGTCACGTTGATGACCGCGCTGGTGACGGTGTGTGCGGGCGTCGGGGACTCCCCGGCGATGAGCCGGAGTCCCGACGGACCGCCGGTGCTGCCGCCGGTTATTGACAGGGAGCGCGTTGTCAGGGGACCGGTTGGCGGAGCCACGAGATATGCACTGAGGAGATTCGTCGCCGGGCCGTCGACGGTGACCGTCACGTTGCTTGGCCCCCAGCCGGTCAGGGAAAAATCGGCTACGACGGTCTGATTGCTATAGAGGGTGATCGATGCGGGCAAACCCGCGAAGCCTTGGGCGTGCGCCAGCCCCGCGGCGGCCAGAACGGCAACGAGGGCCGCGCCGCGCAACCAGCCGGCGGGTGCGGCGGGCCGGACGGAATGGAGTGTGCGTATTGTCTTCATAGGTGATCGGACTCCGTGACGGGTGATGGATGTCTCACTGGGGACCGCCGGCGAGCGGCGGCGGTTGGGCAGGTTTGGCAGGGAGCGGTTCAAACACGGGTTTCTGTTTCAGTTCAATCTTCACGTCCGCGAGCAGCCCCGTTTTAAAGGCGGCGTCAACGGCGTCGCGCTTCTCGCTCAAGAGCCTGCGGCGCAGGAACGGCGCGGCCTCCTTGAAGGCGAGCTGTTTGGCGTCGCGGCTGCCGGACTTCATGATCACATAGACGCCCCCGCCCGCGACGATGGGCGCCGAAATCGCGCCGGTCTCCAGCGCCGCGCCGGTCGCGAGCACCTCCTGCGGCACCCGCGGGGACTCCGGCTTGTCGGCGTCGAACCATCCCAGGTCACCGCCGCGGTAACGGCTGACGGTATCCTCGGAATGTTCCGCCGCGACCGTGCCGAAGCCCGTCAGCCGGCCCTTCTGCGTCACGCCGTCGCGGTCTTTCGCGAACACGGCGACAGCCTCCGCGAGGGCGGCCTTGAGTTCCTCGATGTTCCGGCCTTTGCGGTAGAGAATCGCGAAGCGGACCTGCGCCCCCTGGCGGAACGCTGTCTCTTTGCGCGTCTCGTAGGCTTCCTCCAGCTCCTTTTCGGTGACCTCCACGGCTTCGCGATCCTTGTGGAGGGTGCCGGAAAGCCAATGCGAGATCAGGCGGTTCTCGGTCTCGCGGCGGAACTCGGCGTTCGTGGCGATGCCGGACGCCTCGGCCTTGATGAGCATCGCCTGGCGTTCGATGAGCTGGTTGAGAACCGTCTCGGGATCCACGTCAGCGGCACCGGTACGACGGCGCGCGACCTCGGCGTCGAAATCGGCCTGCGTGATGGCACGACCGCCCACCATCGCCAGCACCGGCGAGGAGGGCGCGCCCGGCGCGCGCGCGGAATCGCGCGAGCAGCCTGCGAGAAAGATGAGGGTGAAAAAGAGAAGCGTGTTTTTCATGTTGCGGGTCAGCCAGGTTGTCGAGGTCATCGAATCATTCGACTTGATCCAAAAGGTCTACCGCGATAAAGCCGCGCGGCCCGTCGGTTTCGAGGCGGTAGGTCTTCCATTCAATCCCCGACGCAATCTGTGACACCGGCACATGCGTGCCGGCCGGGTCGGTCAGATCGGTGAAACCGCGCACGGAGAACGCCACGTCAAGCAGGCCGGCACGCTGGCGCACGGTCACCTCCAGCCGCCCGTTCACCAGGCTCGGACGGGGGAAGCCGTCCTGGCCGCCGAAGGCGTAGAGCTTGAACAGTCGGTCTGCGGACAACGGCGCGTCCAGCTCTTGCCGCAGCGTCTGGTAGCCGTAGCCGTTGCGCGCCAGCCACTCCTCAAAGGTGTCGTAGCGTTCGATGAGCGCGATCGCGGCGGAAGCATACTCGGGGTTGATGAAATAGCGCGAGTCCGGCTTGGGCGCGAGCGTCACCGACTTTGGCCCGGCGGAAAGGTCGGCACTCGGCTTGACCGCGATTTCGATCAGCTTTTCTGTCTCGCCGGCGGCGAAGAAAAGCGTCGTCGGGTCGGGCGAAAGGTAATCGGTGTTGCGAACGGCGTCGCCGCCCAACAGACTCGGAACGGTCAGGAGGCCACCCTCCGTGTCGCGCCAGAGCAGGAAAAGACCGGACTCAGCGCTCGCTTGGGCCGCATAGGGTTTAAAGGCCGCGACCGCGACTTCGGGTTTGCGCGGCTCAATGGCAACGTTGGCGGAAGAGGGTGTGCCGACGTGGTAGCCGGTGCCGGGCAGAACCTCGAGACGGGCTACGACCTGATAGCTGCCGCCCGCCACGTAAGGCGTGACGGCGATTTCGGCGACGGTCTGCCCCGGCGCGAAAGCGACGTTGTCGGCGATATTCTCATAGTCAGCGCCGTTCTGCGCGCTACCGGAGATTTTCAGGTTGACCGTGATCGCCTGCGAAGCATCACCCTCCCGCACGAGCGAGAACATGCCGGAGCGCGGGCCGTTGCGGTAGGCCGTCGGCGCGGTCGCAACGATGGAGACACGCGCCGCGAGCGGAAGATCCGTCAGCAGCGCGCCTGCGGCGACCAGCGCGTAGAGGTCGGCCTCGGCGGCATCCAGCGAAGGCATCGCGACCGTCAGGCCCGTATCGAACACAAGCGTATGCTGCGAGAGCGCGGCGTGTTGCGAGAGCGTGCCGCCGGCGAGCGGGGCGAAAGCGGTGATATCGAGCGTGTCGCCCTCGGCCACGGAGAAGTCGGTGATCGTGACGGTGCCGGAAGCGAAGTCCGTGATGACGAAGCGGTCCGCGCCGGGGCCGCCGGAGAGTGTTGCGTGAGACGTAAGGGATGAGGGATTGTGGATCAGCACGTCGTCTGCGGAGCCGCCGGAAAGGTCAGAGCCGGAAAGAGCATAAGAGACGGTGGCGCCCGAGGCCTCGATGAAGCCGCCCTCGGCGACGATGAAGCCGGCATGGGCAAGCTGGTAGAGGTCGCTGCGGAGTGAAACCTCGTTGATGGCCGGCTCGTAGAGCAACAGGCGGACCGGCGCGGGGACCGGATCGTGCCCACCGTCGCAAACCGTCAGGCCGAAGACGCCCGGATCGGTGACTTCCGCGTCGTGACGGTAGACCACGCGCCCGGCGAGCACGTCTGTCTGTGTGAACGTGTCGCCGACGGCAAGGGGGGCCGGCTGCGGGTTCCCGGCTTCCAGTTTCCAGACCCTGCCGAACGGCAGCGCCGTCACCGTGTAAACGAGATTCGAAGCGGGCGTGTCAAGGTCGGCGACTTCGAGAATGAGGGCGGTGTCGCCGCCGGCGTAGACGACCGTCTCGGGCGTCAGAAGCGCGGGGATCGTGTGATCGGCGTTGGGATCAAGCCCCCGCGCGTAGCACTGCGCGGCGGTGAGGCCACCGATGCCGAAGGTCTGCCCCGCGTCGTTCGCCTGCTTGTCCAGGCCGTACTGATCCTCCCACCAGTCGGGGATGCCGTCACCGTCGGTGTCCAGCGCCTTGCGGTCGAGACCGAGGTCGAGGCGGTAAGTCGCGGAGCGCAGGATCTGGGCGGTGGTGAAGGCGGAACCCGCCGGCCCCAGCAGCGTCACGGGTTCGCCGTCCAGGGTCACGCTCTGGTGGCGGTGCGTCTGTTCCGAGAGCGCCAGCGGCACGCTGGACGCGCCCGCCGACAACCCCAGCGAGAGCGCGGCGTGCGGCACGTCGAGCCGGTAGGAGAAGGCACCGTCACCGTAGGCGAAGAGCGCGGCGGTGAGCGTCACATCCACGCCGTCCGCGCGGCGGATCACCCACGTCAGCCGTCCTTCGGTGATCAGGAACGGCTGCACGTCACCCGTGCCCAGCACCTTGCCGTAGAAGGTGGTGGCCGGCTCGGGAAGCGTGGCGGCGGAGACGGCCACGGCCGCGAGAACCGGCGCCAAAAGAGCGATGAGTTGTTTTTTCATGGCGGAACTCCTTATTCCAAAGCGATCCAGGTTGTTCGGGGTTATCGGGTTCTCCTCGACGGTTAATTACCGCTGAATCCGAAAGTCTGGAAGACCAGCTTGATGTCGCTGACCTGCTGGATGAAGCGGTTGATCCCTTCGTCCGGGTCGGCGTTCAGGGCACGGCCCGGGATGATGAGCGTCCAGCCGGTGTTCCAGACCGAACGGCCCGCCAGCCGCGAGTCGGCCACCAGCTCGTCGGTGTTCACCGCGTCGCCGGAATCGTGGTAGGCGCGGAAGCTGGAGAAGCGGCGCTGCTGGCCGATGCGGCCGTCGAGCGAATCCAGCAGCGGCACGAAGCCGGAGTAGGGCAGTTTGGATTCGATGCCGGGGAACGGGACGGGGATCACCTGGTCGACCACGTTCCAGACGCGCGTCTTGGTGGGCGAGGACGCGTTGGGGATACTCATCACGTCCGCGCCGGTCGGAATCAGATAGACGCGCGGCGCGGCGGAAAGATCCGTCAGCACGTCGGTCGAGAGATAGTCGGAGAACCAGACGCCGACGGAACGGATGCGCGTGGCGTAGACCGAGGGGTCGTAGGCGTGGTCGCCGCCGGCCAGCGGATGTCCGAAGAAGTTTTTGCCGGAGGTGATCGTCGAGGAGAAGCGCAGGACGATGCCGGGTTCGGCGACGGGGTGGCCGGAGGCATCCATGCTGTCGCCGAAGGGGCGCGCGAGATAGCGGAACTCGGGCACCTGCCACAGATCGGCGACGCGGGCGTTTTCGAGGATCTGGCGCCAGTTGGCGTCGGCGTCCGGCTGGTCGCTCCAGCCCGTCGTGTCGCCGGCGGGCTCATACCCTTTCGGGAAGATGCGGAACCGCTCGCTGCGGAGCGAGAGTTTGCCGGTCTCGATCTGCGGGTTGTTCAGGCCAAGCTGACCCTTGAGCGCCTGGTAGTTCACGTTCAGGTGTGCCAGGATGCCGGCGAGGCCGTCGCCGGCCTGGGGAACGTCGTTCACCACAAGGCCCAGTGTCCGTGTCTTGACGATCTCCGCGAAGAGCGCGGAGGGCGAGCCCGGCGCGTCCGTGTCGAAGTTCGTGTCGTAGTCGTAGGCCTTGGCCGCGAGGTAGGTGTAGCGCGCGGCGATCTCCAGCAGGCGGTTGTAGTTTTCCAGCGCGTGGTTGCGCTGGACGCGGAAGGTCATGTCCTGATACCGGTTCTGCTGGACCAGCGCGGCAACCTTCTTGTTGAAGGCCTCGCGCTCGTCGAGCACCTGCGCGCCTTTGTTCAGGAGGGTGCGGTATTTGTCGTCGAGCGAGCGGAGCTGCTCCATCTGCCCCATCAGCTTCAGACGCAGGGGCGCCTCCTCGGTGACGATGTCGTCGATGCTGACCAGCAGCTCGGCGACCTCTTCCTGGTGTTGGGCCAAGCCGATATAGTAGTCGACCAACGCCTGCGAGGCACGGTTGGCCACCTCGAAGGCGATCTGGCCGTACTTGACGACCTTGCCGAGCAAGGTGAGGGCGGTGCGCGTCGCGGTGGCCGCGGTTTTCACGACCCCTCCGACCGGGGCCAGCGCGTCACCGGGCGAGACGGCCATCCCGAGGGTCGGCAGTGTTTTCGGCATCGCATACGTGACACCTTCCTCAAGGTCTTCCACCGCTTGGATCGTAACTTGCTGGGTGTCCACGATCATCGCCGCGATCCTGGCGGCAACTTCATTGAGAACCTCCAAGATTTTCTTGGCCGTGTTCAGATCGACCACCCGCTTCGTCGTCTCGAATTTCAGAGAGGCCAGTTCGATGGTCCGCTTCGCCTTTCTCACCATGTCGTCGTAGGAAGCCAGGGTGTCCGCGACGGCGATCTGCACCTGCAGCATTTCGGCGATGACCGTTTGCAGCTCGCCGACGGCGGGCCGGTCGCCCCACGAACTCGGCGCCAGAAACGAATACGTCGCGGCCGTGACCGGCACCTCGAAGCCGTAATTCGCCAGCGTGTTGGTCTTGTCGAGGTCGTACACGCTCAGGTCGTAATAACCCGAGTCCACTGCCGTGTTCATCTTGGAATCGTAACCGAAGAGCGTGGCGATCCGTCTCAGGTTATCCGACTTGTCCCAGGCGGCGGGCGAGTAGGTGTTGTAATTGTTGAGCAGGGCGCTCGTCGCCCCGACGGCATTGATCCCGCCCAGCGAGGCACCGGGCTTCGGCAGCGTGCCCGCGTTCACCGCATTGACGGCAACATAGGTATAGAAGGCGAGATCCGGCCCGGAGTAGCCGGCGGGATAGAACTTGCCGGAGCCGACGGTGCCGGGATACGGACGGCCGAAGATTTCGATGAGCTGGTTCTTGTAGGTGATGTCCTGCTGGTAGACGTCGTTGCGGAACTCCTGCTCCGTGTTGGCGACCGCGCGCAGACGGTTCTGCGCGGCGTTGGCGACATCCCACGCCGTCCTGGCGTTGTTGAGCGCCGCGACCGCGCGGTCGTAAATCTGCTCGAAATAGGTGCGGCCGAAGACGCCGTCCTCCCACACATACGGGTTGATGTCGAACGGCACGGTCTGCGCGGAGACGCGCAACGGGTTGAGGCCGTTGTTCGCATCGTCGAGCGTGGTCTGGATCTGGTTGAGGTTGGCGGAGATCACGCGGATGTCCGCGTTCTCCTGGCGGTCCACCTTCTGGATACCCGTGAGCGTCGCGTTGGGGTGTACGGAGGGCAGGATCGCGTTGGCGGTGATCCAGTCGAAATACGCGCCCTGGCCCGCGCGGCGCGCCCAGTCCTGCACGCCCCACGCGCGGTCGCGGTTCACGTCGGTGTACCCCTGCCACTGCGCGGTCTCATCCTCCACATAGTGCGCGCGGTAGGTGTCGCTCACGATCTCCGCGCCAACCTTGGCCTTTTGCGCGGCAATCCCGGCGAACTTGCGCTCGTCGAGGAAGTCCACCTTCATCACCACGTCGCTGAGATTGTAGAACTCGGAGCGCGAGACCCAGTTGAAGTACGGATGGCGCAGGAGGTTATACTGCTGGGTGAGCGCGGTCAGGTAGTGGCCCCAGGCGTCGCCGTGCCCTTGCGGGTAGAGCGCCATCGCGTCGTCCTCGTTGATGAAGCCGTCCTTGTTGATGTCGCTGATGTTGTAGTTCATGGCGTAGGCGGCCTCGCCCTCGCCCTTGGTGAAGTTCCAGAACAGACGGTTGTAGACGGGGTGCGCCATATTGTCGTCCTGGCCGCGCAGCAGCGTCATCTCCTCCTCCAGCACCGAGGCGACCTGGTTCTGGAAGGCGAAGACCGAGGGCGCGGCGGCACCGTACTCGACCGACGACGAGCCGAAGCCGATGGTCGGATCCTTGGCGTCCACATACGCCTCGTTACCCAGCAGCATGTAGAAGTCCGAGAGACGCGTGGAAGCGAGCTGCAGGGCGTTGGCGATCGCCGGCGTGGAGACCGACGAGGAGAGGTTGATGCTCAGATCCGAAGCGCGGTTGAGGATCGTCTGGTAGAGCTCGATCAGCCCGACGTTCTCGATCACGTTCTTGTCGGGGTTGAGCGCGACCGCACCCTCGTAGCGCGGGCCGAGCTGCTGGAGCATGGAGGAGGTGGTGATCGGCGCGTCGCCCGTGAAATCGGCGATGCGCGCCTCATACGGGTTCACCGCGTCCAGCACCCGCTTGATCCAGCCCATGGAGAGCTGCGCCTTGTAGTCCGGCACACCGTTCAGGTCATAGTCATGGAAGGGGTCGTTGTTGCCCGCGCCAGCCCACTCGTAATTCACCTTCGGCGAGTTGTCGGGCTGCCTGACCGCCCAGTCGGCACCGCTGACCACATCGTTCTTGTGGCGGTAGCGCACGAACCACCAGGAATCCGCCAGCAACGCCTCCGGCGCGTTGGGGTCACCCTTGAGCAGCACCTGGTTGCGCCCCAGGCCGCCTTTGCCCGAGAGGTCGGGGAAGAGCTTCCAGTCTCCGGCGGAGCTCGGATCGACCGTGTACGGCGGCGGCACGTTCAGCGCGCCGTCGTCCGGCCGGTACCACCACTCGTACACGAGGTCGTCGGCGTTCGCGCCGAAATCGCCGGTGTGCTTCAGCATCACGTTCTCGTCAAAGACGTTGTCCGAAGTCACCACCTTGATCGCGCCGCGGTAACGCTCCCGGCGGTCGACCTTGATGATGTGCAGCGTGACGGGGGATCCGCCCATGCTGGGATCGTTGTTCTCCGCCACCGTCACCCAGCTCACGTCCGGGTAGTCCGCGGCGTTCGGGTCGAGGAAGGCGCCGTTCGGGATCAGCGCCGTGCCGACGCCGAAGCTGCGCGCGTTCTCAGCGACCGCCGGATCCGTGATCGTCACCGCGATGCCGTTCTCCAGCCTGTTCGACGCGATCCCGTACTCGTTGCGCGCGACCTTGGGCTGCAGGCCGACCGAATACCGGCCGCCGCCGTAGGTGGCGGCGTTCAGGCCGTTGGGGTTGCGCGTCAGGTCGTAAAGCTTGCCGACGGCCGTCCGCCATGCCGGATTTTCAGACAGGCCGACGAGCGCCAGCCGCTCCTCCTCCGTGAGGATGTTCGGCTCCAGCGCATAGACCGCGCCCGGCGAGGCGGTCAGCGTCGAATCCGTGTTGCTCTTCTCGTTGACGAAGCCTTTGACTTCCAGAACACCCGCGACCGGGTCGTAGCTCAAGCGTTTCTGAAGCGAGGCGGGCAGCTCGTTGAAGAAGTATTTGCCCTTGTAATCGCGGGATTTGCCGGCCGCGGGACGCAACTCGTCCGGGAAGCCTGTGTTGGCCAATGCGACGCTGCGCGTCTCCAGCACCTGCGCCGCGCGCACGGTCCAGCGGCTGGCGATCAGGTTTGCCTGCCCCTGGGGGTTCATGTCGTCAAACACGACCTCGGTGACCGCGAAGGCCACCACCGCCGGCAAGCCGGGCGTCTGGACGGTCTCGGTGCCGCTGCCGTCCGCCGTGGGGACCGTGATGGTCGGATGGTCGCTGCGGTATTCGCCGCCGGAATAGGTGAGCGTCTCGCCCGCTTTGAGAACCGGCGCGATCCGCAGCCAGTCGGATTTGTAGAGGATCTTGGTCGGGGACAGCTTATCCGTGGTGAGATTGGGCGGCAGGAAGGCCACGCTCGCGCCGATCTGCGGCTCGGCCAGGTTGCCGTTCAGCAGTGTCGCGCCCGTCAGGCCGGAGGGCCACCAGAAATCGGGCTGCAGGGGATAGAACGCCTTCACGGCGAACCAGGCGTTGGAGCCGCCCGAGACCGCCCAGCGGGAGTTCTTGTGGTCTTTCCAGAAGGTTTTCTGCCCTTTGAGATCCGTGCCCGTCGATTCGGGGCAGGGCACCGCACCCTCCACCACGCCCAGCGGGTAAAACGCGATCACCGGCTCGCCCGCCTCCATGGTTTTGTGGGGCTGCGCGAGCAGCGCCGCGCCCGTGGCCGGAGAGTTCGCCACCAGATCCGATTGCTTGGCGAAGAAATGCCTGGGAAGGTTGGCATCCTCCTTCACGATCGAAAAGACGCGCATGGCGTAGGTGTTCAGCACGCTGTCGAAGAACTGCACCAGCACGTACGGCTCGGAGGTCGTCGTGCCGCCGTAGTTGTTCAGGTCGCCGGCGCGCAGCGCGTAGACCGCGTTCGGGCGCGGCGAGACGTCGGCGTAACGGAACGAGGGCGCGATCAGCGCGTGCTCCTCGTTGGGGTTGTAGCCCGCCGCGCCGGCGTCCGGCTGCGCGTAGACCTTGAGATCCGCGAACCGCGAAGGGTCGAAGGTCGTCGCCGCCGGAAGGTCGCCGAGCGCCGGCGCGATGATCTGGTCGGCGCCGTCCGCGCTCAGGCTCTCGCTCCCCCACTCGCTGGCGATGACGATGCGTCCCAGCCCCTCCTCCTGCGACGCCGGCCAGCGGACGGCATAGCGGCGCGCGGCGTGCGGCCAGAGGATGCCGTCGCGCTGAACCGGGTCGTCGTACCACGTCACGATGATGCGCTGGGTGTCTGTCGCCCCCGCCGGATACAGGTTGACGGGAATGACCGGCCCCGGCAGCGCTTCGGGATGAATGATCTTTTTCTGAGGCGCGAGCGCCCTGAGCAGGGCCATATCGTAAACCTGCGGGCTGGTCAGCGCGGTCAGCGCGTCGCGGTTGTAGACCCCGGGATTGTAACGCACCTGATCCTGATACACCAGGTACCCCGTGCCGAACCCCGCGAGGTCGAGCGCGTCGTTCACCGCCTGCCCGATGATCACCGTCCGGTCCGCGTTTTCGCTCAGCGAGGTGAGCAGCGCCTTCGTCTGAACGGTGCGGATCGCGACGTACTCCTTCGGCTCCGAACGCCCGAGCTGCTTGATCTCTTTGAAGCGCAGGACGGTCCAGCCGCTGCCGGTGGCGGTGAACTCGCTCTGATTCTGGATGGCCGCGCCCGTGCTCTCCTCGGTGTACTCCTGGTTCACGAACTGGAACGCGCCGCCGGGTTCCGGCGTCAACTGGACGGCAGGGGAGCCGGCGATGTGGCGGTAGTGGGGAACGGAGGGCCAGTTCGCCGTGACGCGCACCTCGAAACCGCCGACCGCGTTCGTGTAGTGAACCTTGATCTCGCCGGGCTTGATCGGGAAGAGCACCTTGGCACTCGCGTCCCACAGCGCCGCGTCCGCGGGCTCATAGTAGGTGGGCGGGGACTTGAGACGCTCGACCACACCCGCATAGCGCTCCAGCGGTGCCGTCCGCCCCTGCAGCATGTATTCGCCGATCTTCAGGTTCGGATCGTAGAAGACCTGCTTGCCGTAACTCCACGTCACCGATGCCGGGCGCTTCAGGGAGGCGATCTCCAAGCCGCGGTAGACCTTGCCGTTGATCGTGATTTCGTTCAGCCACACGGCGACAGGATTGCCGCCGACCTTTTTGATGGAGGTTCCCGCTTCCAGCGTTCCGGACTGCGTGTTGACCATGCCCTCGCTGGCGAAATAGTAGGAGTCACCCAGCATCCAGCCGGTCAGCGCCTGCGAGTCCGCCCCGCTCTGGTTCGCCGCCGTCAGGATGCGCACCTGCTCGCCCTGGTCGAACCAAAACACGTTCATGAGAGGATCCACCTCGGCCCAAACGTCGGCTGCGGACTTGCGGTACACCTTGCGCAGCGAGAGGTCGGGGCCGTAGGCGTAGACGCCGAACTGGATTTTCCAGAGGTAGCGCAGAGAACCCGGCCCGTCCATCCTGAAATTGACCTGACGGCGGCCCTCGGCCTGGGCCACGTTCGCCCAAGTCAGGTTGGTGTAGACAGACTGGCCCGGGGGCACGTCGCCGCGCGCGGCGCCGGAACCGATGTGGCCGTACGGCACATAGCGGATGTTGAGCATTTCTGACGCGCGGGACTGATCCACCACGCACGAGTCGATCTGCGCGGCGACCTCCGTCCCCGCCTCGATCCAGTGTTTGGATCCCGCCGTCGGCGACGGTGACCCGGCCGACTGTTCGGTCAGCGGCCCCGCCCATGGTGCGCCGGTTCCATCGGACTGCAACACGCTGGCGGTCTGGTTGAAATCGCTCTGCACCTCCAGCGAAAAATCCTGCCGCCAGCGCAGGGAGATCGTGGCGTTCTTGTCGATCTCGAACGAGTAACGCGTCGGGTCGCCGGTCTGCACCGTGTTGTTCACGCTCAGGCCGGTGGCCACGAAACGCTCCACCGCCGCTTCCCGGTTCGTCGCGGATGCCTGTGTGGAGGTGTCGTACACAAAGTTTCCGTTCTTGTCGAAATAGATTTCGCTGACCGCCTCGAACGTGACCTGCATGCCGGCGCGGAGCTGGTTGTGCGCGAAGGTCGCCGTTTCATTGGGGGCGGTATTGATGTTATCCAGTTCCGCCACCAAATAGTCCTTGGAGGAGCTGTCCTGCGTCGGATCCACGATCTTGATCCTGAAACGGCCTGCCCGTTTGAGGATGTTTCCCGCACTGTCCACCGACTCCACGCGCAACGACAGCGGGCGGGCCTCGGACTTGAACACGTAATCGATATTCGCGGCGTTGTCCCCCGTGTCGCCCAAAACAATCGTGCTGGAGTTCCCGTATGCGCCGAACACCTGGATCGTCGCCTTTGCTTTGCCGGAGGGCAGGTTCCAGAGACCGCCTTGGGAGGCCAGCGTGTTCCGCTGCAGGATCGCATTGAACGCAATTTTTCTCCCCGCACCGAATCCGCTGATGTCTTTGATGCGGATGACGTTGTTTGCGCCCTCGTCGACGATGAGGTCGTCGATGATGTCCGGCCACGCCGTACTGGCCCAGGCGGTTCCCGCCGCCGGCTTCCTGGTCGAAAACGCGGTCGCGGGAATCGCCGCGAAGGTGTAGTTGGTCGTCACATGCGCGGGAACGGTCTGCACATGCAGCGACCGGATGTGGTTGATGATGTTGGTATACACGGGTTCGATCGTGTCCGGGGTGTAGTAGTCACCTTGCCAATAACATAGCATATCCCACCAGAAGGACAATTGCGGACTGATGCTTATAAATTGCATGCCGTAATAGTGACTGAACTGGCCGTTTTTGAAGCGTTCGACCATCTGCACCTGGTCATTCAGCAGCACGGGATTGTTCGTCACCACGGTCTCCGGATGGGACTCGATGATTCCCGGCGCCCACTGAAGGTCTAGGAAGTCACTTCCGCCCGCCTCGATGTGGTAGGCCTCGAGATAGACCACCTCGCCGCTTTGCAGGGGCACCGTTATTGACGATTCGTGCCACCCTCCCCCTGTCCAGACTTCATTGAACAGCACGAAGTCGGTTGTTGCGGTTTTCGCCTCATTGAGCTTGTGCAACACGACATACGCGCAGTCATCAACCCTGAGCTTGAATTTGTATGTTCCCGTTACCGGCACTTTCAGGAACCCGTGCAGCCTCTCCCAGAAATAGTTTGCGACGTTCTGCGGCGCGGCGAAACTGCCGGTGCGGATGATCCCCCGTCCCACCGGATCGCGGGACCCCTGCGGCTTGAACTTATGATAGAGGCTGGCCGGCAAGGAGTATGCCGTTAACGAAGATTCAAACGCATACTCGCGGATATAACCGACGCCCGATTTGTCCAGGCTCGACACCTCGTAAGTCGGCGAGACAAAGGTGCCGTTCACGCCGCCCCCTGTCGCAATGACTTTCGTGAACACGTCGCCGTCGTTGCGCGTCACCACCACGCTGGTGATCGGCTCGGTCGATTCGTTTTCGAGCGTGAACTTCACCCTGGACGAATTCCCCTCCATGTATGGACGAAGCGTCGCCTTGAACGGCAGCTCGCCGGCCGTGACCGCCACCGCAGTGGCCAGCCAGCCCAGATATGCCATGTGTCGTGTCTTCATGGTCATCCTCCTCAAGCATCACTTCCCGTTCAGCGTCCCGATCGCGCTCACGCGGTTGAGTTGGAACCGTCCCTCCGTCCTGAGCCCGACGTCCTTGCCCGGCCCGAGCGGCTTGTGCAGCCCGAAAATCTCTTCGCGGTAAAGCCCGCTCACGGTGCTCACGCCGCGCGTCACCGACGGGAGCACCCCATCCTCCTGCGCCGCGTCAAAGTCGATGCGGATGTTCCGGGTGATGTCGAACCCGACCGTATGATCCGGATGCCGGCGGTGCCGGAAGGGGTTTGTCGGGTGGTTCGCCGGCAGGACGATCTGTCCGGTCAGCCCCGCCGGCCCCAAGCTCTCCGCCGGGGCAAGCTCCACCGAGAAGCGCGAGTCGCCGCTGCCCAGCCCGAACGTGCCCTCCAGCGGCAGCTCGTTCAACGCCGCCCGCGCCGCCGCCGCATAGACCGACTGCAGCGCGTTCACCGCCGCCGCCCGCGCGACGGACCAGACCGTCGCCTGCCACGTGAGCGGGTTCTGAACCCGTTCCGCCAGCGCGGCGGCCACCGCCGCGCGCGCCGCGGTCACGGGCGCCGTCGCGAACGCCGCAGACCGTACGAACGCCGTGTAATCCGGCGTCGGCGCGCCGCGCGTGGCCGGCCATTTGGCCGCGCCCGCCGCCAGGGCCGCCCGCCCCGCCGCCCGCGCTTCCTGTTCAATGAGGGGTCCGGGGGTGCCCGCAGCGTCCCCGGCGCGCGCCGCCTCCACAATCCGCGCCAGCGCGTCCTCCACCGCGTCCGTCGCGCGCGAGTCGATCGCGTACCCGGCGATCTTGGAGGCCAGCGCGGCCACGATCAGCGTCTGCACGCCCGGCAGCGACTTCAGCCCGCCGACCGTCACCGTCGCCGCGTTGGTCGAGGCGTACTTGGCCGCTTCGACCACAGCGTCGCCGGCGACCTTTCCCGACAGCAGCCGCAGCACCGCGTTGTCCACATCCGTCAGCACCGCCGCCGCGTTCCATGCGTTGCTCAGCGCGGCCGCCGTGCCGGCCGCCTGCACCGCGCGCACCAGCTCCATAGCCCGCGTGTCCCGGAAGGCCGATGCCAGATACAGGTTCGTCGCCGTCAGGAAAAAATCCCGCGCGGCACCGGTCGTCAGCGCCGACGAGGACGCGATCACCGGAATGCTCCCCTTCACCGAATCGAGAAACCGCGCGTAGGAGGCGGCGACGTCGGCCGCCGCCACCCAATCGGCCTGCCAACTGTTCACCTGCCCCACCGCGGTCTCCACAATCTGGTTCCGCCCGGCAGCCGTGGCGATTTCGCCGGCGGAGGCCTGCTCGGTCACGGTTTTCGCCAGATTGGCCACGTTGTCCACCTGTTCGTCCAGCACGCGGGTGGCGCGCGCGTCACCGAAATCGAAGACCACGCTCGCCACGCGCGTCGCCTTCTGCATGGGATACTGCGCGTAGAGCGTCGGATCGGTGACGAGGGAGAGGGAGCCTTCGTCGGAACCGGCGGCGACGATCTCCGAGATGGTCGCGGAGGGGTCGCCGGAGAGGTTGCGGTTGACGATCGCGACATCTTTGAGCAGGCTCGCCTGCCCCGCGTCATTGACGTGGAGGATCAGCGTCAGATCCGCGCGGTCGCCCGTCACGGTCGGCTTCGTCGGATCGGGCGCCCGGGGCACGTTGTTCTCATCCAGCGGGATCGAGACCTCGTTCACCATCTTGAGCGAAACCGTCCCGACCCACAAGCCGGTGTAGGGATCGGCGAGCGCGACCAGGGCGGTCAACGCGGTCATCCATGTGATTGTTTTTTGTCGAGTAGACATAATATGATACCTTTCCTTAACTTACTTGATAAACGT
>DAOTKE010000028.1:0-27134 GCA_035449085.1 Kiritimatiellia bacterium
GCCCGGCGACACGCGCGCGGGTCTCTCTGCCCACACCGTGGCAGTAGACCTGCGCACGCTCACCGCGACGGCCTCGTTCGGGCCGCCCGCCGCGCTGGGGCCGGCCGATCTGGCCGGCTTCCTCAGCGCCTTCCGCAACCTGCGCCGCTCGACCGCCCACATGCGCCGCTCCAGCGGCGAGGCTGGCGGCGAGGATGAGAGCGATAACACCCTGGAGTACATGCCGTCCACGTCCAGCGGCTTCACGAAGACGGGATGCGCCAGGCTCGAGATGGGCGGCGGGACGGGCGCCAAGGTCTCCATAGACCCGGCCGCGCTCAAGACCGGCAAGCCCGCGGAGTTCCGAGACATCGAGTTCACGGGGGCCGACGGCGAGCTGAGCCACGCGCGCGTCCTCTGCTCCGAGCCAGAGCCCGGCCCGGCCGACGGAGAAGAGCCTGGCGACCCCTGCGCGGACCACCCCGGCGGCGGCGCGGGCGGAGAGATAGGCGGCGGCGCGGGCGGCGGGATCGGAGGCGGCGCGGGCGGCTCCGGCGGCTCCGGACCCCCCGGCGACGGCCGCCCCGTATGCCCGCCCTCCGCCACAACCACCTGACCTGACAACGAAAGGACTCTGACCCATGCCCACCTACCACGCCTCCGCCACACGCTGGCTCAAACGCTACTCCGCCCCCACGCTGACCCCGGTGAGCGCCACGCCCTCGGCCTCCTCAGAGGCGCTGCGGCATCTCAAGTCCGCCCCGTGGCGCATGGTCGCGCGCAACCTCTCGCCGACCGTCGCGCCGCCGCGCCCCGGCGCGGGCAGCGTCTTCACGGACAGCCGCCGGACAGACTACTTCGACGCGTACTTCGGCTGCGACGACCACGCCGAAGACGCCGGCGTGCCGGTGCACCGCGCCCACGCCGGGGCCGCCTGCTACCGCGTGGCGCTGCCGGAAGAGGCCGCCGGCATCGGAGTGTCCGCCGTCCGCGTGACCGTCACTTGCGACTACCTCACGCCCCAGGGCGCCCGCGTCGCCGCCGCGCTCTCGGACAGCCCCGCCCCCTCCGCAGACCAGGCCGCCGTGCGCCTGGGCGGCGCCAGCGCGTCCGCCGTGGCCCCGCGCACGGTCAGCGCCGACGGCCGCACCGGATACGGCGCCACCGGCGCCGCAGAGCTGGCCATGCCCGAAGGCTCCGTGCTGGGCGGATACCTCTATGTCTACCTCACGCTCGAAGGCCGCCCGGGCGGGCTGTCCGGCTGGCTCGAGGGCAGCGCCTTCATCACGCCCGACATCGAGATCGTGACCGCCGCCGAGATCCCCGGCTTCGCGGACGGCTCGCAGATCGGCGGCGGCTACGGCGCCGCGCCGGCGCCGGCGATGCTGGTCAGCTGCGGCGAGCTGCCCGCGCCCTGGGCGGCCGCGCCGTACCGCGAGATCGCCGTGATCGAGCGCGACATCTGGGAGGCCCCGCCCGTCCCCAAGCGGCTGGAGCTGAGCCTCTACAGCAAATGGCTGGACGCGGCGGGCGGCCCCTTCACGGTCACGGTCACCTCGCTGCCCGACAACTGGCTCACCTTCTCCGTCGGCGAACTGCCCGCGTGGCTGACCGCCGCCGTGAACAGCTCCGCGAGAGCCGTGACGCTCACCGCCGCCGCCGCAGATCCGGGCGCGTCGCGCTCGGCGGACATCACCATATCGTCCGGCCCGGAGACCGCCACGCTGCACGTCGACCAGCAGGCCGACGAGATCACCTATCTCGCGGTCACGCCCGCCTCGCTGGGCTTCCCGGCCGGAGGCGGGGTCAAGACCTTTACCGTCACGTCCCTCCCTAACGGCGTGTCGGAGTTCTCATTCACGAAATCCGCCGGGGCTGACTGGCTCACGCTGGCCGTAGACAACGTCGACACCATGAAGGTCAACGCAACCGCATCCGCGCAGGCCGCCGGGGCCGCGGGACGCCAGGCGTCCGTCGTATTCAGCGCGGGCTCGGCACAGGTCGCCGCCTACGCGGGCCAGGACGCAGGCGAGGCTTTGACCTATTTCCACCTGTCCCTCTTTTCGTTCAATCTGACGCACGCGGAATCGGCCTGCACCAATCCCGTCGCGTCTTTCCCCAACGGACTCGACATCGGCGATGTGGCCATCGTCTCGGCGCCCGCCTGGATCACCGCCACGGTAGACTCCGTCAATGGAGAGATCGACTGCGCCGTGGCCGCCAACGGCGGCGGCGCGCGCTCGGGCACCGTGCGGGTCGGCTGCGGCGGCACGCTCAGGGACTTCACGGTCTCGCAGGCCGCGAACCCCTCCGCGCTGTCCGTCTCGCCCGCTCAGGCGCAGATCTCAGGCGACGGCGGCGCGCTGTCTGCCGCCCTGACGTTCCCCGACGGCGCGACAGAAAAGGCTTTCTCCGGCGGTTCAGGCGTGACCGGCTCCATCAGCGGCGGCACGCTGTCCGTGACGGTCGCGGCCAACAGCGGCGACGCGCGGACGGTGCCGTGCACCGTCACATGCAAGGTCGGCGGCGTAGAGCAGAGCGTCTCCTACGGCGTGCTGCAGGGCGGCCGCACGTACTCCGCGCTCGCGTCTCGTCTCGCAAGGCTGACAACGTCCTCCGTCGCGGCTTTCGGCCCGTCTGTCACCGCAGACTCAGGCATCAGCCATGTCTCCACACACAACGGGCTCTGTATGGTCTCGGGCTCCTTCACCAGCCTGTTCGGGTGGCGCGGCATGTGCCCGATAAACACCGCGACTGGCGCGGTCATCACGGCGTCATCCGAACTGTCCTCCTGGCTTTTGGCCAACGCCTTCAGCGGCATTGCGGCCAGCGGATTCAGCAGCGGCAGGAGCGCGTGGGCGGTGCTCGGCACAAAGACCGGCGGCGTCGGCGCCGCCGTGTTGTGCTACGAGGACTCCGGCTCATTATTGGGCGGCAGCGCGGCCGGCGAATGGTGGGGCTGGCCCGCGTCGCCGGCACCTGTCAGCGGTTACGACCGCTTCGTCGGCGCATCATCCATGCTCTTCTCAATCTGCACGACAGCCAAAAAGGCCTACAAGTGGACGGCGACCTATAAATGGGGCGGCCAAAACGGCGCGCAGTTGGGCGGCAGCTTCAGTTCCACCCCGTCCGCGATCGCCATTTCCCCCTCACTCGTCATCTACGTCGCCGGCAATGGTCTTCTCGGCGCCGGCTCCAACCTCGCCCAGATCGCCCCAGCCGGCACCGCGTGGTCGCCGGCCGCGCAATCGGCGTACATTCCGCCGGCCAGCCGCTTCACGCCTGACGATTGGACGGGATTGTCCATCGCCTTCACGAGCGACGGGCACATGGTCGCCGCAGGTGCGTTCACCGCGATCGGCGGCAACAGCGTCCCATACCTCGCGATGTGGGACGGGTCAAACTGGGTCCCGTTCGGCAGCGTCCGGCCGGGCGGCGCCGTCCGGTCCATTGCTGCAGACGGCTACGGCGGCCTCATCCTCCTCACCGCCGCCACACCGGGTTACCTGACATACACGCCGCCTCCAGCCCTGTCTTCTCCAGACCTTGACCCCCTTCCTCCCGTCAGTCTGGACGAGCGGCAGGCGGTCTGCGGCGTGCGCGACCTGTACGCAGCCGCCTTCGCGGGCCAGATAACAGCCTACGACTTCACATCTGCAGCACGGCCCGCGCGCCAGCCAGGACTCTGCGCATGCCTGCGCCGCGATGCGTCTGCGGCCGGCGGCCCAGACCGCGCAAGGCTCATGTTGTCCGCACTGTTCGCACGTCTGGAGATTCCAGAGACGTTCACGCCCTGCAGCGTGGCGCTCACGCCGCCGCCGCTGGAACTCCTCCGTCTGCCCGCCGGGACACTGCTCGATCTCACCGTATGGTGGTCTCGCGACACCCACCTGTCGCTGGCGGACATCGCGGCCGTGAGCAACGAGGCGGCGTGGTGGGCCGGGTTAAAGGGAGAGGTGACCGGAGATCGGACCTTCAAGCTGGGCCAGACTGACGTTGCTCTGCGCGCCTCCTTCCGTCGCATAGGCCGCGCCTCCTGCGGCGCCGACGTGTTCGCGTGGGATTCCATCGATATCCCTGTGCAAGGGCTCAACGGTCTTCACGGCACTCTGGCGATCACAGCTTGGCTGTGTGCGGATCAGATAGCGTCTATCCCGGCAGGCGAGGCATTGGGCGTCGGTCTGATGGATGCCGTCGATGGAGGTTTATCTGGTAGCGACACCTGTTGGCGTCCCATAGTCACGCTGCTGGGATAATTGCCTCACAAACATTATTCCCGTTTTCTTTTCAAACTTTATTCCCGTTTACACCGGTGTGTGCCCGCACACACTGGGTCTGTCCGGATGTCACGCTCAGCACGGCGTGGAGCGCTTATCACGGGCGCATGGATATCGCGCTCAGCGCCGATCTGCCCGGCCCACGCGACCCGCGCCTGCCACGACTCGCGTTCATTCCGGACGGACGCGGCGATCCCTACGGCAAGCTCCGCATCTCGGACGGCAAGGTTCACGAAAAGGCGTTTCATCTCGGCCCGTGGTGGGCGGGTGTACAGGACAAGGCCGACGCGCTGGGCGTCGCCGTGTACCGCGATTCGGATCTTCACGATGCGTCCGGCCCGCTCGCCTCGCACCTGATCTTCCGCAAACAATTGGACAGCGTCTGGATCGGTGACACACGCGTCACCGTTGAGGGCGCAACCAACCGCGTGCCGGCCGGCGCGGCCGTGTTCCTACGACAAGGCAGCGCCGTGATCGGCATCCGCGTGCCATGGACGCGCGGCCAGGACGGTGCAGCGTCGCCGATCGCCCTGATCGATGACGGGAACGCTTTTGGAGCGGCACGACTGACCGTCTCCCACACGCGGCTTGATGCTGACGCTGACGCGCATGCGCGCGTACCGGCGGGCGTCGCCTTCTGGCTGCGCGTCGGCAGCGGCATCGCGGACGACCGCGCGTTTGAAGCATTCCGTCGTGCCTTCACGACGGCCGAAGCTCAGGTACAGGCGACACCCGAAGGCATTGACGTCCACGTGTCTGGCGCGACGCAACGCCTGTCTATCACGGGCACGGCGCCCTTCACAGCGGCCGCACAGACCCGTCCTGCGCCACCGACAGGCACACTCAGCGTGGACGGAGAAAACATCGGGCGACGCATTCTCGGGCGCAGCCCGATCATTCAGAAGTATATGGCGATGCGCCGTCCTGCCGAACCGGTTGTCATCGCCCCGGAACAAGCGACCGTCTGGGAGGCTGAACACGCCTGCGCAACGGTCCCGTTTGAGATCGGCACGGACGCCGCAGCCTCGGGTGGCGCCTTTCTCTGGGTACCGGAGATCCCTGGTCAGATTAACAGCGGCGGTGGCGGGCGCGCCGCCTACCGGCTTCAGATCGGACGCGCCGGGCGCTACCTGCTCGAAGGGCGAGTACTGACTCCCACGCCGGAAGATGATTCCTTCTTTTTGTCTGTGCGAACCCTCGACGGATCCGAGCTAGTGCCCGAGACCCAATGGTCGCCCGGCGTCTTCACAGCCTGGACCTGGCGCGCCTTCAGAGTCCCCGGACAGCAAGCGACGACCGTACTCGAGCTGCCACAGGGCGAAGTCACCCTCCTCCTGCGGCCGCGCGAGCATGGCTCAAAGATCGACCAGATCCGACTGACGCCAGTGCCAGCGGAGCGTGTCACCGTCAAACCGCGCGGTGGCGCGGAATGAGCGGATGGAGTCCGTAGATCTCGCGTTCGATCGTCTCGACAACCTGCACACGCGACGCCTCGTCCAACGCCATCGGCCATGCCATCAGATTGGACGGCTCGGTGGTCTTGCCCGCATAGGGCGGCAAGGTCACGGGATGTCCACAGTAGTGGAACCCCAGACGGCGGTAAAAGGTGACACGGCGCGCGGCGAAGAAGTCGGTGCCGAACGGTTCCACGTCGAGCACGACGGGGTCGACCGCATGGCGCTGCACAGCACGCAGCGCCCGCTGGCCGAGACCGGCCGACCGGAACGCGTCAGCGATTGCCACATGCTCGATAAAGCAGAAGCCGGGCAACGACCACATACCGATCACGCCCACCACATCCTGATCGCGCAGAATCGCAGAAAAGCGGTAACGCGGCTGGCGCATCACGTGCCGGTGTTCGAACAATGACCGCCGTTCAAAATCAACGAACGACGCGGTGTAGATGGACCAAGCTCTTTGGAACAACTCGCCCTCAGGGTCGAGATGCGCAGAAAACCATAACCCATCTTGATTGAAACGCAGGTCTGTTTGACCTGTCGACGAGCAGACCTCACGGGGTCTGTCAGAAGCTACAATATTCATAGGCTCGCCGCCCCGCAAGCGATGCGGCGATGTGCCAACTCACTTTTATCGTGTCGGTTTGTATCCGGCTACGCGCCGGAACCAGCAATCGGTGCCTCTGGTCAACGACCGTCGCGGGACACCTTTCAGTTGCATCACGATGGGAATAGCGTACGCCATCCCCCCTTGGCTCGGCAAGTGTGAAAATTTTTCAGTTTTCAGTTGCGGGTCAAGGATTACAGATGACAGGTTGAGCGTTGAAAGTTGAGTTCGTCCATTCTGCCGTGCTGCAATTCGCGGTGACAAGCGCACCGGGAGTGGGTATCCTACTGCTTCATCCCATTTCCAACGAGGCATCTATGGCATTTGACAGCGGCAGTGTGAGTTTCCGGCTCTTTTATCTTCAACAGCAGTACGACTCTGGTTTGATTGACGCCTTTTCGAAGCATGTTGCGCCACCGATCGAATCGCTCAACCGCGACCCTATCCGAGGTTGGGTGACTTGGCGCCATCTCTTCGACCGTGCGCTGACGGATGAAACCTGCGTGATCGGCCCCTACCTTCACGCGCAGTGGATGCAGGCCGAGAAGAAGGTGCCGCCCGCATTGCTGCGTGCCTACGTGAAGATGGAGGAGGACACCGAGTGCCGGGCGCGCGAGACCGAATTCTTGCCGCGTGCCGCCCGCGCCGAGATCAAGCAGCGCGTCACCGAAGCGCTTCTGCCGAAGATGCCGCCGACCCTGGCCAGCATCCCGGTGGTCGTCGATTTCCGCAACGACCTGCTGGTGGCTGCCGCGCTGTCTGACAAGCAGATCGACACCTTATCGCCCGCGTTCAAGGAGACGGCCGGCACGCTGCCGATCCTGCTGACGCCCGAGACCGCCGCGCTGCGCCGCAGGCAGGTCAACGCCAACGATCTCGATCCGGTCAGCTTTTCGCCAGACCCCGCCCTGGAGCCGCCCAACGAGGCCACGCTGGGCATGGACTTCTTCACCTGGCTCTGGTTCGCCTGGGAGAAGGAAGGCGGCGTCTGCCATCTGCCTGACGGCCGTGAATTCGGCGTGATGCTCGAAGGCCCGCTGACCTTCTACCGCGAGGGCCAAGGGGCGCACGAGGCGGTCCTGCGCAAAGGCTCGCCGCTCAATAGCCGTGAGGCCGGCACAGCCCTGCTCTGCGGCAAGAAGCTCAAGCGCGCGAAGGTCGTCATCGCCCAGGGCGATGACGTCTTCAGCGCAACCGTTGACGCCGACTTTGCCTTCCGTTCGCTGAAGCTGCCGAAGGGCGAACAGACCGAAGCGGCGGGCCGTTTTGAGGAGCGCATGCTCATGATCGAGACGTTCTGGTCGGCGTGGCTCGCGCTCTTCGATCGCTTCTTGGATCTGCGCACCGACGCGCAGGCGTGGCCCAAAACGTTGGACGCCATGCGCCAGTGGATCGCCCGTTTCGGCGAAGCCTGACCCGACCGGCATGCAGAACGATCCCGTCACGCCTCAAGGACGCCAGCACGTCATCATCGGCGATCAGACCCTGACGATCGAGACGCCGCCCGATCTTGACGCCCTGCTGGATCGCGCGGCCGCGACAGACCCGCAGGCCGTCGATGCGATCCCCTACTACGCGATCCTCTGGCCGGCCGCGCACGGTCTGGCGTGCGACCTTTGGGAACAGCGTGAGCGGCTGCCAGGCCTGCGCGTTATCGAACTGGGCTGCGGGCTCGGCCTGCCGTCCATCCTTGCGGCACGTCTCGGCGCGCGCGTCGTGGCCACCGACTTCCATCCTGACACCGGCGACTGGCTCCGCCGCAACGCCGACCTAAACGGCGTGCGCGTCGCGTACCAGCCTCTGGACTGGAACGCCTGCGCGGATCGCTCGCACCCGCTGTGCGCAGACCCGGCGCCACTGGTCATCGGCAGCGACCTGCTCTACGAGCGGCGTCACATCCCGGCCTTGGTCACGGCCATCGACGCGCTCTGCGCCCCCGGCGGCCAGGCGGTCATCGCCGATCCGGGGCGCGACCACCTGCCGCTCTTTGCGGCGGCCATGCAGACCTCTGGCTGGCACGCCACCCTGCACCCGGCCGGCGAGATTTACGTCTGCCGCTTCACACGGCCGTAGCCAGCCGTTTTGCCAATTCAGCGGCTGAGGCCGCGTCCGGCGAGTAGCCGTCCGCACCGATCTCGTCGCAGAACGCCTGCGTCACCGGCGCTCCGCCGATGATGACCTTGGCCGGGAGTCCGGCCGCGCGCACCGCCACCACCACGTCGCGCATCGCCACCATCGTGGTGGTGAGCAGGGCTGAAACCCCGACGATCTTAGCACCGTGTTCCTGGGCCAAAGCGACAAACTTCTCCGGTGCCACACCGATCCCGGCGTCGATCACTTTGAAACCGGCGCCTTCCAGCATCATGCCCACCAGATTCTTGCCGATATCGTGGAGGTCACCCTTGATGGTCCCGATCACGGCGGTCGCGAAGGGTGTCACGCCGGCAGCAATCAGATGTGGTTTCAACAGGTCGGTTCCCAGCTTCATCGCGCGTGCCGCCAGCAGCACCTGCGGCACAAAGATCTCGTTTTTCTTAAACCGCTCGCCGATCACGCCCATGCCCGCACACAGCCCGTCGTTCAACAAGACCGACGCGGCCACACCTTGCTCCAGCGCTGCGGCCACAAGGCTCACCACGTCCGGCGCTTTTCCTTTGATCACCGCTTCCTGAATCTGCTCGACACTCATGCTCGCTTCTCCTTGCTCCCAATCTATCCCTTCAAACGCATCCAAGAGGCGAGCTTGACACTCCGCGCCTCGGCCGACTGCTGCTCTTCCGGCGTACTCGGCTTCGCGGCCTTTTCCAAGGTTTCGATCCGCATCAGCAACGCCCGCTGGTTAGCCTCGAACTGTTCACGCTCTTCTTCGCGATTTTTCCGCTCAACCGCCAACTCGTGTTCACGCTGCCGGATCTGCGCCTCAAGCTCCTCGAGCTGTTGCGAACGTTTTTCGACTGCCACGATCTGTGAAAGCAAACGGGTCCCCTCTGCTTCGAGCAAGCGCACTTTCTCTTGCAGCTCGCGCTCTTTCGTCTCGGCCAGACGCATCTCGCGCTGATAGGTCACGCGCATATTTTCAAGCTCTGCCCGCAAACGGGCAATCTGCGGTTCCGAAGGCTGCTCGCGCACCGTGCGCCGTGTCATGTCGCCCGGGCTTCCCCCCAGGTGCTTCAACAGTTTTTGGCGTCGCTCCAGCAGCGACTGCTGACGTTGTGCACTCCAGTTTTTGAGCTGTTCGGCCTCTGCCCTTTCGCGTTCCAACGCCATGGCCAGTTCCGCCACTTCGGCATTGATCAACTCATAGACGGCCGCCTGGTCCGCATAGAAACGCGCGGTCTCTTCCGGCGGCTGCGCACACAGCTTCTCCAGTTCGGCGATCTTCTCCTGGTAACTGATATCGCGCGCATTGGCATCGTTGAGCACTTCGGCCAGCGACGCTTCACTGGCAGACGCGCGCGCCTCGGCTGCGGCCAACGCCTTTTCAGCCGTCTCGGCGCGTTGCTCAGCGCGTTCAAGCTTCTGGCCGAGCACCTGTACGCGCCTGCGCTCTTCTTCCCACTCCGCCTCGCTCTGACTGGCGCGTGCTTCGGCCTCCGCGCGTGCGGCTTCCGCCGTCTCGGCGCGTGCCGTGGCCCGCGCCAAGGCCGTCGCCAATTCTTCAATCCGCTGCTCGCTGGCCGCCAGCGCCTCCTCGGCCTGAGCCGCGCGTTCAGCCGCGCGTTCCGCTTCGGCGAGACGCGCTTCCAACTCCGCCGCACGCGCCTGGGCCGCAGTCAGTTCAGCCTCACGTGTCGCCACAACCTGTTCGCGCTCGCCGGACTGACGCTCATGAAACAGGAGTGCCTGCTCCAACTCGTTGACGCGCGGATCCGAGCTAGCCGCATCTTCGAGTTTCTGCTCAAGTTGTTTGACCTGCAGCCGCAATTGCTCCAGCTTGCGCTCATTGGCCCTGGCGTCCTTCTCGGCATTACGGATCAACGTTTCCTTCTGCTCTTCGGCCTCTTTCAGCAACGCCGCCAGGACATCGCGCTCGTGCTGAACCGTCTCCACGGCATTGGTGTCCGCCAGTTTGGACAACCGTTCGCGCTGCTCGCTGACGATCGATTCCAATTCGTGAACACGGCGCTGCAGAACGTCTTCCGGCATCGAATCACGCAATTTTTTCTCGCTGACAGGCGTTGCGACGGCCGGCTCCGCTTCCACGTCATCCGCCGCGACGACCTGCGCGGTCGGCGACACCTTGCCGCTTTTGATCAACGCCTCAGCGGCCAGCCGGTTGAGCGGCCCGCGCAGCTCACCGTCGCCGTCATCCACGAACCAGCGCATGTCGAGGAACTCAACCGAAACCGCCTGCACCCATTTCTTGCGGTCGTGAGACACTTCATGCCCAGGCAGGATACGTCCCTGCTCAGCCCAAACGATCAGCCCCTGCGTCGTGACAGGGCCAAAAACCGTTTCGCCGTTGATACGGAGGAACCACTGGCGATTGTCGTCGTGTCCGTTCTGTTGTTCCGTCATGATTGTCACCCGAACGTTGTCTCATTCTTGCCGCGTTACGTCTACCGTTTTTTTGCGAAAAACGTTTGGCCGTGCGCCCCGAGCCGTTCCAGCTCACGTTGCGCTTGCCGTTCCAATTCAGCCAACGAAAGGCCGTTGAACCCCTCGGCAGGGACTCCCGCCGAGACCGGAGGTTTGGAATGCGGCCGAGGGAACGGCGCTGCCGCAGGCTTTTCAGGCGGGAGCGCACCTCGACATCGATCACCGTATCCGCTGCATGCCGTTTTTTCACCGACTTCCGGAGTGCGTCGACCTCCGACTCAAGACTGGCGATCCTCTGCTGGCGCGTCGCCGCTTCCGCTAACGCACGCTGAGCCTCCACCTGCCATTCAGTCCGCTCACGCTGAACGGCCCGATACGCCTCCTCGGCAGTTTGAAGCTGTTGTTGCATATCCAGCCGCATCTGCTGCCATACGGAGGATTGTTCTTCCAGGGACTGGATCTGCTGCTGCAGGCTTTGCCGCTGCTGCCGCCATACGGCGGTCTGTTCCTCCTGCTGGCGCTCCAGTTCGCGCCGCCGTGCATCAGCCTCTTGAAAGCGTGTCTGCCACGCCTGTGCGTCCGCGCGTGACTGTGCCAGGTCGGCCTCCATCTGACGAGCCCGGTCACCCCAGGCCGCCAGGTCGGCACGGGCTTGACCCAACGCCTCTTCGCAAGCGGCCAGCGCCTGTCGCCAGTCCGCTTCTGATTGGGCATGCGCGGCAAGGGCATGTTGCAGTGATGTCTCGGATTCAGCCCGTGCGGCAAGCGCCTGTTGCAGAGACGCCTCTAATTCCGTGCGCGCGTCCAGCGCCTGCTGTAACGCTACCGTCAAACGCTGACATTCCGTTTCCGTATCCCACGCACCGAGCGCGGTACGCCGGAACAGCGGCGCACGCCGTGTCAGCGCTCCGTCATTGATCAGGCCTTGCACGGCATCATGATGGATGGGTCCGTAAAAGCGACCGGCCTCCACCTCCGCCACCCACTCCATCTCCAGCGCAGGTTCGGCGGTGGCGAGCGACCACTCGACACCATCCTTCGAGATTTCATTCGCCGGCCCGATCCGGCCGTCACGCGCCCAACTTTTCAAGACCTCAAAGCTGACCGGTCCGTATCGTCCGCCGCGATCATCGCGCACCCACCATGTCGAAGGTTGCTTTGCAACATCGGCATGCAGCGTTTCCGTTGACACACTCGTCCTCATTCTTATCGATCATTACCAGCCAATTGTTGTCCAGTTTAAGCGATTGCGTGACCGATCTCAACGCCAATCCACGTCTCTGGTCAGATAAGCCACGGCAGTTCCGGCCGGATCGGCAGTTCCGGCAGGATCGGCAGTTCCGGGGGTCTGTTTTGAAGCGCGGCGGCTTGCCGCCGCTTTGTAAAGTGGGGTCGCACCATCGCACGCCATGATTTATTTTTTTCGGTTTTGACGTTTTTTGTTCATTTTTGTCAATGACAAGGGCGGCCAGCCTCAGTATACTGATGGGCATTGATTGGCATTTCCGCAGTTGTCAGAAGTGGACTTGCCCCCACCCCACCGTTTGGAGAGATTATGGCTCAGGCAGTGATTTTCCCGAAACTCGGGCAGACCATGGAGGAAGGCGCAATCGTCAAGTGGCTCAAGAAAGAGGGCGACCCGGTCGCGAAAGGCGACATCCTCTTTGAGATCGAGACCGACAAGGCCAACCTGGAGGTCGAAAGCTTTTTTGAGGGCGTGTTGCTCAAGATCTACGTGCGTGAGGGCGTCACCGTCCCCGTGAACACGGTCGTCGGCTATGTCGGCGCCGCCGGCGAGAAAGTGCCGGATCAGCCGCCCGCTGCCGAAGCCGCGCCGGCTTCCGCCCCCGCCGCTGCGGCCCCCGCACCGGCCCCGGCCTCTGCGCCCGCCGCCGCTGCGGCTCCCGTGGCGCCTGCGGTCGCGCCCGCGCCGGCCCCGGCTGCGGCACCGGCACCCGCTAAACCGGCCGCCCAGCCCTTGCCCGCGCCCGCACCGGCTCCTGCCGCGACCAAGCGCCTGGTGATCTCGCCCCGCGCACGGGCCCTCGCAAAGGCCGCCTGCATCGATCCCGCGCGCGTCAAGGGCACCGGGCCGAACGGCCGCATCGTGGAAAAGGATGTGCGCGACTTCCTGAGCGCGGCGAACTATGACGCCCTGCGCATCACGCCGGCCGCCAAGCGCCTTGCCGCCGAGCACGAGATCGACATCCTGAGCGTGCGCGGTTCCGGCGACGGCGGACGCATCATGGTCGAGGACATCGAACGTGCCCTGCGCCGCAAGCCGGTGACGCTCTCGCGCATGCGCCAGATCATCGCGCGCCGCCTGGTCGAAAGCAAGCAGACCATCCCCCACTTCTACGTGACCGTCAAGGCCGACATCACCGACCTCATGACCTTCCGCGCCGACCTCAAGACGAAAGGCATCAACTACAGCGTGAATGACTTCGTGCTGGAAGCGGTGATCCTCTCCCTGGAGGAGTTCCCGGTCGTCAACTCGGTCACGGACGGCGTGACCGTTTCCTGGCGCGGCGACGTCGATCTCGGCATGGCCGTAAGCGTGGACAACGGCCTCGTGGTGCCGGTGATCCGCGCCGCGCAGACCCTGACGCTCGCCGAACTCAACGCGCAGGCCAAGGCATTGGCCGAGAAGGCGCGCACCGGCAAACTCCTGCCGGACGAGATGACGGGCAGCTCGTTTACCGTCTCCAACATGGGCATGATGAACGTTGACCAGTTTGCCGCCATCATCAATCCCGGCGAAGCCGGCATCCTGGCGGTTTCCACCGGACGGCAGGTGCCGACTGTGGTGAACGGCGAGATCAAGATCCGCACCATCATGGCGATGACCCTCTCCGCCGACCACCGCATCGTGGACGGCGCGATGGGTGCGCAGTTCGTCAACGCCATCCGGGCCAAGCTTGAGAACATCGAGCTGTGGAAATCACTCGTGTAACACAGGGCTGGACCTCAAATCTCCAACTCCAATTCCTAACTCCTAATTCCTAACTTTCTTATGTTCGACTATGACGTGATCGTGATCGGTGCCGGCCCGGGCGGTTATCCCGCCGCCATCCGTGCCGCGCAGCTTGGCAAAAAAACGGCGATTATCGAAAAGGAAGCCTTCGGCGGAACCTGCCTCAACTGGGGCTGCATCCCGACCAAGACGCTGATCGCTTCGGCCGAGCGTTTCCACCACGCCGCGCACGCCGAGTCGTTCGGTGTCGCCGTGAAGGGCGCCGCGTTCGACTACGCCGTGATGGCCGCGCGCAAGGATGAGATCGTCAAGCGCCTGAGCGGCGGCGTCCAGAGCCTGCTTAAATCAAACGGGGTCACGATGATCGCCGGTGCCGCCCGCTTTGAGGGCCCGAACCGGATCTCGGTGGTTCAGCCTGACGGCACCACACGCTGGCTCAGCGCCGCCACGATCATCATCGCGGCCGGCAGCGATGCCGCCATGCCGGGCTTCCTGCCGAAAGACAAACGGGTCATGGACAGCCGCGCGTTTCTCGACCTCAAGGCGCTGCCGAAACGGCTTCTGATTTTGGGCGGCGGCGTGATCGGCTGCGAGTTCGCCTGCATGGCGGCCGCCCTCGGCACAGAGGTGACGGTAATCGAGATGCTTGAGGATATCGTCGTGTTGCTCGACCGTGACGTGCGTCGCGTCCTGCGCAAGCGCATGGAGGCGCTCGGCATCAAAATCCTCACCGGCGCCCCGCTCACGGACATCACCGTCAAGAACAACACGGTCGGCGGCACGTACAAAGATCAGACCGTCACCGGCGATGTGCTGCTCGTGGCGGTCGGGCGTCGCCCCAACACCGCCGCGCTGGATCTCGCCCGCGCCGGCGTCAAGGTCGATGAACGCGGCACGGTTCCGGTGGATGCGCAGGGCCGCACCAATGTCGCCTCGATCTTTGCGGTCGGCGATCTGGTGACCGGTTCCATCCAGCTCGCCCATGCCGCGACCCAGCAGGGCGTCGTCGCCGCCGAGGCCGCCGCCGGCATGAAGTCGGCCGTTGAGAAAGTCTGTCCCGCCTGCATTTTCACGTCGCCCGAAATCGGACTCGTCGGACTGACAGAGGCCAAGGCGCAGCAACTCGGCCGCGCCGTCAAAGCCGCGGTCTTCCCCTTCTCGGCGCTGGGCAAAGCCATGGCAGCCGGCGAGACCGATGGTTTCGTCAAGTGGATCTGCGACGCCACCACCGGTCAGGTGCTGGGCGCGCAGGCGATCGGGGCCCACGCGACCGAACTGATTGCCGAAGCCGCGCTTGCGGTCCGCAACGAATTCACGGTCGATGAGGTCGGGCACACCATCCATTCACATCCGACGATGTCCGAAGCCTGGATGGAGGCGGCGCACGCGTATCACAACGCCTGCATCCACCTGCCCAAGCGTTAATTCCGCCCTATTGCCGCGTTAAGCCTGAAACGCGGTCAGCGCGCCGAAATCGAGCGTCGCGAAGTAATCCTCGGGCGTCTCGGCGCGGCGGATCTGCACAACGCTGCCGTCTTCGCGCAGCAGCAGTTCCGCCGAACGCAGCTTGCCGTTGTACTGGAAGCCCATCGCGTGGCCGTGAGCGCCGGCATCGTGGATCACCACGAGGTCGCCCGGCACCAGCTCCGGCAGCGCGCGGTCGATGGCGAACTTGTCGTTGTTCTCGCACAGCGAGCCGGTCACATCGCAGACCGTGTCGCACGGCTGCCCGGCCTTGGCCGGCACCGAGATGTGGTGGTAAGCGCCATACAGCGCGGGACGCATCAGATTCGCCATGCAGGCGTCGAGGCCGACGAAGGTCTTGTAGGTCTTCTTGACGTGGCGCACGCGCGAGACCAGATACCCGTAAGGGCCGGTCACCATGCGCCCGCACTCCATGTAGAGCTTAATGTCCGGATGCCCCTTCGCAATCAGACGCGACGCATAGGCCTGCCGCACCCCCTCGCCGACGCGCTCGAGATCCACCGGCTCCTGTTCGGGACGGTACGGGATACCGATGCCGCCGCCGATGTTGATGAACTCAAAGGTGATGCCCACCTCACGCGCGATCTCGGCCGCGAGATCAAAGAGAATCTCCGCCGTATCGATGAAATACTGCGGGTTCAGTTCATTCGAGGCCACCATCGTGTGCAGGCCGAAACGGCGCACGCCCTTGGCCTTCAGCATGCGGTATCCCTCGAAAAGCTGCCCGCGCGTGAAGCCGTACTTCGCCTGCTCGGGATTGCCGATGATCGCGTTGCCGCCTTTGAGCGGCCCCGGGTTGTAACGGAAGCAAACCAGCTCAGGCAGACCCGCGCACGCTTCGAGAAACGGGATGTGCGTGAGGTCATCGAGATTGATGATCGCGCCCAACTCCTTGGCTTTAATGAACTCATCGGCCGGCGTGTCGTTCGACGTGAACATGATCAACTCGCCGGTCACCCCGATCCGTTCCGACAGCAACAGTTCAGGCAGCGAGCTGCAATCCATGCCGAACCCCTCCGCTTTCAGCAGCTTCATGAGAAACGGGTTGGGACACGCCTTCACGGCGAAATACTCACGGAAGCCGGGATTCCACGCGAACGCGGCTTTCAGACGGCGCGCGTTGGCGCGGATACCACGCTCATCGTAGATATGGAAGGGCGTGGGACAGGTCGCGGCGATCTTCTCAAGAAAATCCAGCGTGAACGGCACGGTCTTATCAGCCATTTTTCATCACTCCGAAACAAACGAACAGTGCCGCACTATACCGATTCCGATCCGTGCCACGCAACCGTTTTTTGGCGCACTTGCCAGAAGAATGCCGTCATGACAGGTTCGCCCCTAACAGCGGACGTCACGGAAGGCAACGCTTGCACAGGCGGTCAACAAATCCTGGCGATCGCGGAAGCAAAACCGTCCGCGACGCCCTCGACCTGACCGGCGGCGCCTATTCCAAAGTTAACCTCCCGGTCGGATTCATGGCCCACGCCGAGCTGACCGGCAGGGGCTTCCCGTCGCGCGGCTCCGCCGAGTCACTCTGCGCTCAGTTCCAGAACCGCCGCATGCCCAAGTCAGTCAAACGGGGATGCGCCCGGGGATAACATGTGGTGAGTTTTACCCTGACATTTGTGGCAAGTTGCGGCATACTTCTGTCGATGCATGAAACGACGCACAATGAAAGGAGCTTATGGTGCTGAAATTAAACCAGGAAACCATTATGGGAATGGTGCGCGGCTTTCAACCGGCATGCGTGATCATCGCGGCGGCGGAGCTGGATCTCTTTACGCTGCTGCAGCGACGGCCGATGAGCGCGGCAAGTCTGGCGAAGCGGACCAATGGTGATCTCCGCGCGCTGGTCATTCTGCTGGACGTCCTCACTGCCATGGGTTTTCTCAAACGCTCCGGTGATCGCGATCCGATCTACTCCGTGCCTACGGCCGCAGCCGCTGTGCTGGCGGAAGGCGGTTCAGGCTGCATGCTGGGCATGGTGCGCCACCTTGGCAACTGTCTGCGCCGCTGGAGTGAACTGGCGCACGTCGTACAGTGCGGCAAACCCGCCAGGCGCCGCGCGAGCATTCGCGGCGCCTCCGAGGATCTGACGGCATTCATCCGTGCCATGCATGAGATCTCCGCACCCATGGCGGATCCGTTGGTCGGCACGCTCGGCAAAGTGAACTTCACGCATCTGCTGGATCTTGGCGGAGCTTCCGGCACCTGGACCATCGCATTCCTGAAACGCAATCCCTCCGCCCGCGCCACCATCATGGACCAGCCGGATGTCATACCGCTGGCCAAACAACGGATGAGGCGCGCCGGTTTGAGCAAACGTGTGCAATTCTGCGCGGGTGACTTCATGCGCGGTGCGTTGCCACGCGGCGCAGATCTGGCCTGGGTGAGCGCGATCGTGCATCAGAATTCGCGCACACAGAACCGGCGTCTCTTCGCCAAGGTGTTCAAGGCGCTCGTGCCCGGCGGACGCATCATGATTCGTGACATCGTAATGAACCCGTCGCGCACCTCACCTGAAGCCGGCGCCTTCTTTGCCGTCAACATGCTGGTCAACACCCCCGGCGGCGGCACCTTCACATTCGCTGAACTGGCAGATGACCTTGCCTCCGCCGGCTTCACGCATATCAGATTGCTCCGCCGCGGACAAGCCATGGATTCCATCGTCAGCGCGGGAAAAGCCGTCGCGCCTCCCCGCAACGCTGGTAGCTAACGTACGCTCCAGAATCTGTTTCATCCCGTTGACGCGCGCCTCCGCGCTGATATGATCCAGACGGGTGTTGAAGCGGGCGCCGCTTTCTTCGGAAGAGGCCCGCGCGCAGGCCAGGCAGATGATGGAGGAGACGGCCTGGCGGACATCGAGACCGACAACGGCACCGGCATCGCCGCGTCCATCCTGGCCGCCGCTCCCAAAGAGTTTGAGCCCAGCCCGAACGCAAGGCCGGGGACGAGTCCGGGCCGTCCGTCAATGGTAGGCTAGGCCGGAGTCGAACCGGCGACCCCCAGATTAGGAAGCGGGGTGTTGGCGTTGAACCGCAAGGAGTTATGACTGACGTTGGCTTTTTGTTGGCAAAATGGCGAAGTATTTGGCTCCGTCACCGGGCAGGGCTAGTGCGCGGTAGTGCCTGAAAAAGATGTCTGTCCCGCGGTGCCCCATCTCGCTGGCTACGAGTGCTGCATCGTGCGTCTGTTCGTAGCGGTAGGTGGCGTTGCTGTGTCTCATGCAGTTGGCCGGCCATGTTTTTATGCGCGCGGCGGGGTCGGTCTCGCTCAGAGTCTGGAAGCGGATACGCTGTAAGGCGAGGTTTAGGCGTTTTTTGGTCAGTGGCGCGACGGGCGCTCCGGGTTCTAAGGGATGGGCTTTTAGCCACGAGGCGAGGTTGGGCGCTACGGGGACGGTGCGGGCGTCGGCGGTCTTGGTGACGCTGCCGTCGAGCCGGATGTATTCGGGGCCGATGTGGATCGCGCTTAGGCGCATGAGTTCTGCGGCGCGGATGCCGGCGAAAAGTCCGAGGGATAGGTAGGGAATGAGACGGGGATCGTGTCGCTCGGCGGCGCGCAGGAGTGCGGCGGCTTGCGGCGGTGTGAGGATGCCTTTTGGGGGTTCTGGTAGTCGGTCGCGGTGGATGCCGGCGCAGGGGTTGGTGGACGCGAGGCCTTGACGGATTGCCCAGCTGAAGAATGCTGACCATGCACGCAGGGCGTTGTTGCGGTTGTGGCCGTGGCTGTCGGTGGCAGTGAGGGCGTGCTCGATCTCGCGGGGGCCGATGGCATCGATAGCTGTCTGGCTGGGGATGGCGCGCATGAGCCGGTCTAGGAATTGGCGGTAGCTGGCGGCGGTGGCGGGGCGCAGGGCGTCGCGGCGGGTTTCTAGGTAGCGCTGGGCGCAGCTTGCGAGGGGTTCTCCTGACGCGGTGGCGGATGTGCCGAGCCATGCGCGGGCGGCGGCGGTGAGGGTGGTGCCCTCGGGGAGCAGGCTGAGGGCGTGGCGGGCGTCGATGAGCTGGGCGCGGGTGAGGGCGGGGAGGTCGGCGGCGGCGGATGCTTCGGTCGCGTCGATCCACGCGCGGGCGGCGGCTTCGTCGGGCATTCGGGCGCGGTGGCGGATGCCGCCGGAGCTGACGGAGCAGTCGTAGCCGCGTCCGTTGGGCGCGGGGGTGTAGCGTCCGGGGCCGTAGCGGACGGATTTGGGCTTGGCTTTTTTGCGGGGCTTGGCGGTGCGCTTGCCAGAGGGGGTCTGGCGGGGCGGCGGCTGCCGGGGGCCGGTGTAGTATGGGACGCGTTCTTCGCTCATGGGGTTATGGGTGGGGATGGACTTTGTTGAGCGGATTGGCCGCGGGGACGGGGCGGCGGGGTCAGCCCTTGGGCGGGTTGCGGCCGCCGAGGAAGCTGCCGACCAGGGTGAGGAAGGCGATGATGACGGCGGGGTAGCCGCCCCACCCGCGCCCGGTGTGGATCAGGAAGACGCCGGACGCCAGCAGACCGGCGCACATGAGGAAGCCGAACCACATCCCGGTGAGGCGGGCGGCGTGGTCGCGGCGGGCCTGCGCCTCTTCGGACTGGAGCTGGGCGCGGGCGAGGGCGTGGACGTGCCCCTGCTCGGCCTTGGCGAGATCCATGATGTCCTTCACGGCGTCCGGGTGGTGGCGCGAGAGGGCCTCGATGGTTTTGGCGGGCGGGTAGAGGCTCTGCTGGAGCCCGAGCTGCTCGCCGCCGCGCCCCCGGTACATGATCTGCCGCTCGGGGCTCACCGGGCGCGGCTCCCGGCCCCGGCTTTTCCGCAGGCGCGCGAGATGTAGCCCCCGGCCGCCCCGAAGTACCGCGCCACGTCCGGCGCGGGCGGCGGGCGGCGGGCGGGGCGCGTCTGCGCCCGCGGGGGCGCGGCGAAGGGGAACGCGGCGAACGAGGCCGCGCCTCTCGCGAAGTTCCGCGCCATGCGTTTCAGTTCCTTGCCCATGCGTCCTCCTCCTTGCTGTATCCGTTTTGGTTCAGTGGGGCTATTGTAGCGCGGGGCGCACCCGTGCGTCAAGGGCGGGTGTCTCTTTCGGCGGGCGGGGATGGGTGTGGCTCCGCCTCGAAGATGGGGTTGCCCTCGACCTCGTACCAGAACTGGCCGTAGATGTAGGGTATCCACCACCAGCCGAACTTGATGGTGGCGTCGGACAGGCCGACCGCGCCGGGGGATTTCTCGATGGCTTCGTCGGCGGCCTCTTTCATGTTGGCTACGCCGGTCGGGATGAACAGGATGATGTGCTTGCGGTCGCGCCCTGTGTTCCGCACGGTCTCGTCGACGCGGTGCAGGCTCTTTTTGATGTCGATGTTCTTGGTCGACGCGACGGTGAGGTCTGCGAGGCGCGTGGTGCAGCCGCCGCAGAGCAGCAGCGCGGCGAGGGCTGTGAGGGCGGGGATGAAGGGTCTTTTCATTTCGGGGTTTCCTTTCTGTCAGGGGTTATGGGCGGGGAATGTTGACGGCGCTATTCCCCATCACAACGGGCAAGTCCCAAATCTTGCATTCTTTTAAGGTAATCTTCGTCACGAATACGTTTGTGATCGACCTGATAGTTTATGTCTTCGTATTCCAGCAGGTCGTTCACAATGGTTTTCACCAAGTTGCAAAGGCCCTCTGGCCCCGCCGTATAGAGTTCATCAAGCAAGCGGTTTGCTGTCTCTTTGATGACCGGCGTCAGGCACTCGACATACGGACTGATGTCGCGTTCAAAAATAAGGCCTTTCGGAACCTTCCGTTCGGCGTCTTGGCCAGACCCGAGCCTACTGAGAATTTGACGTGAAATTTCAATGGACTGCGCAAACCGTGTTAGAACTTCGCTTGTAATTGATCCGTCTCCGATCTCGCCGTAATCCCGAATACGTTCTGGGTACGCGCACTGATCCATGCGGATGTTGTGCAAGGCATTTTTAAGGAAGCGCCATCTGGACATGTCGGATCTGAGCGTTTTTTTCCTAGGAACCCCCTTGCAAAAATCCATTACAGAACCGACAAGCGCCGCAACCTTCTCCTTGGCCGCCGTTGCCTTGGTTGCGCGGATCGGGTATCCGCACCATGCGCACCGGTCAGCTCGATCCGAAACGTCCCTTTGGCATTCAGGGCATTTTACAAGCATGGCATGCTCCGCTTAACAATCCTTCACGCAGTTTTCGTGGCATCGTGCCCACCATCGCCGGCAGGTGCGGTGCCTTTTTGATTGGCCGACAGGAGTCGCGTGAGCCCGGCGATGGTCTCCTGCTGGCTGACGGCGAGGTCGCGCCAGTAGTCTTTTAACGATATGTCGGTCTGGCCTATGCACATTCCCATCAGCTCGTCTTCCGTGACGGACAGGCACTCCAGCAATTTCCTGTAGGAAGTCAACAGGCAGCCTCGGTTTGCCCAATTGTCGGATTCGTCCGCGACGCACGGATGCAGGAAGGTCGCCTCGGACGGTTCGCGGAATTCGTTTTTGATGCTCCCCAGCGTGTAGTCCGCCCACTCGGTGTCGAAGACATTGATGAAGTTCGACAGGAACCCGAGGAGCGCGTCGAGCGTGCTCTCGGTCACTTGGATTTCCTTTTTCATTTTCCGCTTCTCCTTATGCGGTTTTTGAAGCTTCCCTGCCGCCAGCGCGGACGGGGTCTGTATGGTTTTTTGGGACGGCTAGAAGCCGTGTCAGGTCTGCGATTGTCTGCTGCTGGCTGGCCACGAGGTCACGCCAAAAGTCTTCTGGATGCCCTGGCGGCGCGTCAGACAGGGGCACAGGCGGCTCGGCGGACAAGCCGAGCAACCAGTCGGCGGAGACACCCAATTGAATACAAACCTCTCTTAGTGCGGTCGCAGTCGGTGTTCGGATTCCGCGCACCCAGTTTGTGTAGGTGTTTAGCGGAATCCCCAGTTTCTTTGCAAAATCGCGTTGCGACAGGTCGCCGCGCAATCCTTCTAAACGGTCGCCGAAACTTTTTTGCATAAATCTCCTTTTGGGTGTTGCTTTGCACTCAGTTGGGTGTAATAATGTCGCCGTTGAACCAAAACAGGCCGCTTTTAGCCTAATGGAAAGGGGCGCGGGCGGCAAGCAAAAGGAGAAAGGAATGATTAAGGAAGGAAGAATGACGCAGGCGGCGGCGAAGGATCTGGCGGAGCGGGAGGATGCGGCGGTGCGTGCCGCCGTGGAGTATTCGGTATGGGCGTCAGCCGTGGCGGCCCAGATGCAACACGCGGGCAGCTCGATCAGCCTCGTGGAGGAGGGGATAGAGAAGGGCGTCGCGGCGGCGGCGGAAGAGCTGGTACGGCGGCACGGGCTGGAGGGGGTGCCGCTGGATGTGAGCCTGAACGTCCGGGTGGATCGCTTCGCCCTTACGCCGGTCTGGAGGGTTCAGCGGCTCAGCGGCGTCGGCACGGCGGGAGGCGGGACGCTGGACGAGTGCATGCGCCGCGTCGCGGAACTGTCGGCAACGGAGAGGCTGCGCCTGGAGGCAGGGCGCATGCGCGAGGCGGCGGAGAGGCTGCGCGAGCGGGCGGACGAATGGGACAGGCGGGCGGACGATGAGGACGCGCGGGCAAAGGAAGGAGGCGGGGAATGACGACGACTGAACTCGGAACGGTGAATGTGGAACGCGGGTGCGGGTGCGGGCGTAAACGCCCGTCACAGAACCGGTCGTACGCGGCGTACGGGCGGGTGTTTAAGGTGGCGCGGGCGGGTCGCTCGCGGATGTATTGGGCGGTCGGGAAGGCGCGGGGCGCACGCGCGATGTTTCTGGATAAGCTGGGGTGCCGCGCAACGCGCTCGGAGATGCAGGAGGCGCTGGATGCGTGGGCGGCGCGGCGCGGGCTAAAGCCGCTGGAGGGGTAGGAGTCATGAAGTGGGTGTATTTGAGCGGCCCGATCACGGGGATGCCGGACGGGAACAGGGTGGCGTTTGCTGAGGCGGAAAAGATAATGATGCGGGTGGTGGATGGGGTTGGGTCGGTGTTAACTCCATTCGATGTCGTCATGCCGCAGGATGCGGCGGGCGGCGTGATAAATCCGGCGGATGCGGTGGTTGATGTCGCGGAGCCGACGTGGGCGGATTATATGCGGGAGTGCCTGTGTATGCTGGCGAAGTGTGACACGATCGCGATGCTGGATGGATGGGAGAAGTCGCGGGGTGCGCGGCTTGAGCTGCATGTGGCGCTGAAGCTTGGGCTGCGGGTGGTTTTTGTGCGGGATTTTGTCAAGGGGGCGGATTGTGAACGCTGAACGCGCAAGTTTGAGGCGGGAGCGGGAGAAGGACCGTCAGGCGCTGGTGGTGCTGGTGTGTGCGCTGGCGCTGGCCGCGCTGACGTGCGCGTGGGCGCTCTGGCTGGCCTCTGCGGGATGTGCGCGTAAACGCGCACCACAGAACCGGGCGCTGGCGGAGAATGTCAGGCGGGGTGTGTATCCCGCTGAGGATTGGGACGCGGCGGAGTTTGGCCGCGAGGAAGGAAAGGAGCAATAGTATGGGAACGGTGACGGCAAGGAGGCCGACGATCAAGGGGGTGGCGCCTCTCTTGACGGTGAATGATCTGGCGCTTTTGATGAATAAGCCGACGCGGTTTGTGCGGGGGCTGATTAAGTCGGGCGCATTGAAGGCGATCAAGCTGGGCGGCAATTCGTGGCGGGTGACGCCCGCTGAGTTCGACCGGTTCGTCGCCAAGGGCGCAACGGGGTACCGGCACGCCGCGCCGTCGGGCGGTGTGCGCACGGGGATGTGGGGCGCGACGGGCGGCGGCGAGGAGGATGTGGCCGAGGGCGAGTATCCGCGCGGGACGGAGTGAGGTGTTCACAAATGATTGAACCAAGAGGTGCCGAATGACTAAGACGAAGGCGGCGAATACAGGGCGTGAACGCCCTGCACAGGACGCGGCGATGACCGGACACGGAGGTCCGGCCCCCACGAGAGGGAGGACGGCTTGGACGATGATGAAGTCTAGTTGACGGGGGAGGGAATGATGCATGAGCTATCGTTGCGGCCTTATCACGGACGCTTGTATCTTGCCGCAAATAAAACAGAGTTTGAGGCGCAGTATGCCGCGCTGTTAGGGAAGTCGTGTGTTCTGGGGCGTCACGAGCGGGGGCGCTTCGCGGGGTGTGAGGCGGATGACGGGGCGTGGACGTATCTGGTATGGGCATCTTCGCCGCACTCGCTCGCGCATGAGCTGGCGCATGTCGTGCTCCATGTGTTTGATTTGTGCGGCATTGACCCGCGGTCAGGGGACGGTGGGCCGTTCTGTTATCTGCTCTCGCAGCTTCTGCTGGACGCGGCGGGTGTCGCGGACGCCGAAAAGCGGGAGGCGGGTGGATGAGAATCGAGGATGTGCTCGCGCGGTTGAAGAAGGTGCGGCCTAACGGGGAGCGCTCGTGGATGGCGTGTTGCCCGGCGCATGATGACAGGAACCCGTCGCTGTCGGTCTCTGAGGGCGACGATGGGCGGGTGCTCTTTAATTGTTTCGCGGGATGCGCCGCCGAGGATGTGGCGGCGGTGCTGGGACTGAAGATGGCGGATTTGATGGGAGATGACCGGACACGGAGGTCCGGCCCCCACGATAAAACAGGCGGGAAGAAGGAGCGGAAGCCGTTCAGTCTGGCGGGGCTGAAGCGCGGGGACACGTGGCGGATGCGCGGTCGGGAGTGGGAGTTTATCGAGCGGTATGATTACCACACGGCGGACGGCGCGATTTTGTTTACTAAGTTGCGCTTCCGTGATCTGGAAGGGCCGGGTAAGACGTTTATTCAGTTGACGCCCGCGCCGGATGGGTCGCCGCGCTGGCTGTTCGGGCGGGCATCGAATGGCGTGGATGAGGTGCTGTATCATCTGCCGGAGGTTGTCCGTGCGGCGCGCGAGGGCGGCGAGATATGGATCGCTGAGGGTGAGAAGGATGTGGACGAGTTGCGCAAGCTGGGGTTGACGGCCACTTGCAACGCGGACGGCGCGGGGAAGTGGCGCGGCGAACTGGCCGACGCGCTCAAGGGCTGCGCACGCGTCACGATCATCGCCGATAACGACCCTGACGAAGTGGAGGCCAAGAAACGCACGGCGGGCACTAAAGAGTGGTGGCAGGGGCAACGGCACGCGACGGACATCGCGGACAGTCTGGAGGTGCGGGGGATACCGTGGCGGGCGCTGATATTGCCGGAGATCGAGGGCTTCCACTGCAAGGACGCGTCCGATTGGCTGGCGGTGGCAGCGAAAGGTGAGACCACGGAGGCGAACGCGGCGGAGTTGCGCACGCTGATCGAGGCGGCAGCCGACGCCGCCGCGCCGTGGCCGCGTGACATCTTCCGCCGTCCGTCACGGGAAGTGCCGCCAGCCCCCGCGCGGCGGCGCGGGGGAAAAAGGTCTCTCCCCTACCCCACCCCCAACACGGGAGATGTGGAAGATGTGGGGTGTGCGGGGGATGCTGAGGATCCGGCGTCGGTGGCGTTTCTGCGGGGGCTCCTGATCGCGATCATGATCGATAAAGACATATCCGGTATGCAGAAGAAGCGCTCGATGTGCGGCGAGGTGTGCGCGTGGCTGGGTCGGCGGGGGCGGTTCTACTATGACCTGCACGATCGGGGGCACGGCACGGCGATGTGGTTCGACGCCAGGGAAAAGCGTCTGCACCGCGTCTCGCAGGATTATTTCCGAAGCTGGCTATCGCGGGCGACGGCGTTTAGCCGTGAGTTTAGGGACTACAGGATGTTCATTAGCGCGGTCGAGGATGAGGCGCTGATCGGCGAGGCGACGACCGGCATCACGCCGCGGCGGTACTGGCACCGCGAGGGGGATGCGATCTATCTTTCATGCGGCGAGGGGCGTATGGCCAAGGTCACGGCGGAAAGCGTCGGCATGGTGGACAACGGCACCGACGGCGTTGTCTTTGAGCAGGGTTACGCGCTCGACAGGTGGAAGCTGGTGCCGGAGGAGGACGCGCAAGACCCTTTCGCGGCGTGTCGGGTATTCAGCGATATTTCCACAGTGGACGGGCGCGGGTTGATGCTGGTGCGGCTGTGGCTCGCCGGCATGTTCGGGGTGACGGGCTGGAAGCCGCTCTTGGTTTTATCGGGCGACGTGGGGAGCGGCAAGACGCGCGTCGCCGTGGCCATGTTTCAATTGCTCGGCATTCCCTCGCGCGTGACCGGCATCGATGGGCTGGGGAACATCAAGGATTTCTGGACGTCGATTGACAAGGGCGGCCTTTTCTGTCTGGATAACGCGGACCACCATATCCCATGGCTGCCGGACGCATTGTCGGTGATCAGTACCGGCGGGACGTTCGAGAAGAAGAAGCTGTACACGGACATGGAGACGGTGACGCAGGAGGCGAGGTGCTGGGCGGTGATCACGTCGGCCAATCCCTCGTTCGCGTCGGACGCGGGGTTGGGGGACAGGCTGATCACGGTCAACCTGCAGCGCGTCGAGCGGGACACGGCCGAGAGCGTGCTGACGCGCGAGATCGAGGAGCGGCGCGACGCGGGGCTTTCGTGGCTGTGCCACGTCATGCGGCGGGCGCTGGCCGATCAGGAGCCGGTGCCCAAGCGGATGAACCGGCGGCATCCCGACTGGGCGGAATGGGTGTACAGGCTGGGGCGGGCAGCGGGGATGGCCGCCGAAGCCGAGCGCGCAATTCGCGAGAACGAGAGCTATAAGGCGCTCTTCGCGGTCAGTAACGACGCACTGGGGCGCTTCCTGTTGCAGGGGTTGCGGGGCGGATTTCGGGGGTCGGCGGCGGAACTTGCCCAACATTTACAGGAGACATGTGAGGGTTTCAGCCAGTACTGTCCCAAAGATTCGAGAGCAATGTGGCATAACTCTTTGATAATGGCA
>DAOTKE010000029.1:0-26805 GCA_035449085.1 Kiritimatiellia bacterium
AGCCAGCATAGCTCAGTTGGTAGAGCACTTGATTTGTAATCATGAGGTCGTCGGTTCGAACCCGTCTGCTGGCTCCATCAAAGACCTGCACAAAAAGCCCGGTTTAATTGGGGGCTTGAGGAGGAGATCGGAATGAAAGTTGCCGCTGTTGCCATCACTGTTGTTGCGTTGACTGTTGGCGGGACCATTGCCAGAACGGATGCACCGCTGGCTGACATCCATTTGCCCGCGCCGCGCATGGAGGGTGGCAAGCCCCTGCTCACAGCCTTGAAAGAGAGGCAGACGTGCCGTGCCTTCAGCGATAAGCCACTTTCGATGCAGGTCATCTCCGATCTGCTCTGGGCCGCTTTCGGCATCAACCGCCCCGATTCCGGCAAGCGTACAGCACCCTCTGCCCGCAACTGGCAGGAGATTGAAGTCTATGCGGTGCTGGCCAATGGCGCGTACCGGTACGATGCCCCAAACAATCTCCTACGGGCGGTCGCAACGGGTGATCTGCGCGCGCTCACCGGCAAACAGCCCTATGTGGCGAAACCGCCGCTCAACCTGGTCTATGTGGTCAACCCGTCCAAAATAAAGGCCGCGCCAGACGATGACACGGTGATCTATTACAGCGCAGGAGCGGGGTTCATCAGCCAGAATGTCTACCTGTTCTGCGCCTCGGAGGGATTGGGGACCGTCGTGCGGGGACTGATCGACCGCCAAGCGCTGGCCGAAGCGCTCAAACTGCCTGAAAACTTCCGCATCCTCCTGGCGCAAACGGTCGGATACCCTGAGGGAGAGAACTAGTCTTTCCCTACCGCCTATTCCGGGAACAGCTTAGCCATACACGCCGGGCAAATACCATGGCTGAAGTCCGCTTCGGGATGTCGAATCAGGTAATGTTCAATGGGTTGCCAGTTGTTATTATTGTCGCGAATGCATTTACAGTATGAGCAAATAGAAACAATGCCGCGCAACGTTTGAAGTTCGGACAAATAGTCGCTCAGTTGCTTGTTTTTTTCACCAAGCTGGGCATTGATATATCTGACTTCCAAGTGCGCATCAATCAACATCTTGAAATTCTTGAGAAGGTTCTCAATGACTTCAGAGTATTCATTGCGCTTGTTGTCCAACACGCAAATTGTTCCGAAAACTGTCTTGTTGGGCAACATGAGCGGGAATCCCAGATAGGAGATCATATTCCGTTTGACGTCCGGGTTGTCTTTCCATTCGTCATCCGCCAAGGCATCAGGCACAAGCAGCTTTTCCTGCGTTTTGAACACACGCTCACAATAAAGTCCAGACCCCAAGAAAGGCTCGCGATCCCCCGGATGGTAGGGGTTCTCTTTGTTTCGGTTGGCCACAAGCACCTCAATGTCGTTACCGCAGAACCTCATAATCAATGCGGCAGGAACGCGCACAATCTGGGTAACGAGGTTAATAATTTCCTGCCAATGCCCCATAATGTTGTCGGGAATGACCATGGTCACATCTTTTTGGCTGATCATACTTTTTCTCCATGTACGTTATTAAACACAGCAGCCGTCAGGGCGCGGCCGCGAACCGCCCCACCCGATCCGCATCATTGTCGTAGGTGTAGACAAACCGTTGAGGCGTGTCCACACACGTCAACACCGGCGGCCCCCCCGTCCCGCCGATCTGTCGCGGCAGATACTCCACGCCGCATGCCTGCGTGGGCCGATCCAGCGCATCGGTCGCCAAGACCCGGTGGCCACGATAGGTGAAGCGTTCCGGAGCGGCACCTGAGCGCGTACGATACCATCCGGTCAACCGCCCCTGTTGATCGTACGCATAAAGGTCTTTCCAGCCTTTTTGCATGGTGAGGATCGGATCGGCGTACCGATGCGCACTGTTGGCGTAATCGACCGACTGAATCTGCCCGTCGTCGCGGTAGACGCGCTCCTCATTGGGCAGGTAGTAGAACGAGACCAGCGAGGGGGCCGAATAGTGCGTCCCGTACCGCACAAAGCAGCCGAGATCGACACGGCTGGTCTGCAACGTTGCGGGCTGCCCATCGGTTCCTGTCGGCCGGTAAACGCCATGATATGCTACCGTGACGGTGACCTGCGAACCGTCAGGCTTGAGCGGTTGGATCGTGATTTTAGCGGGATCTCCCTGCAGCACCACCCACTGGTAGACGATCCCGTCCGACTTCGGTGCGGCGGTGGCCTCAAGTGTCATGCTGCGGGTACGCGCGACCCCGCGCACCACGCGTGCGATTGCGAACGGCGTATCGAACAGGCCCTCCGACCGCATGTCGAAATAATCGACGCCGGGTTCGGCCTGTGCATCCTTGACCGTGCGCAACGTCACAAGCGGCGGGATCTGTTCCGGCGTGAGATCATGCGCCATCCGTACCATCGCCTTGGCATCCAGGTTGCGGGCGTCGAAGACGACCGGATGCGCCATACCGGTCAGGTAGTCTTCCGGCCGCTTCACCGTACGCTGCGTGGCGCGCAAGATCATCTGGAGCGTCGGGGCCAAAACCTGGCGCGCGGTCAGCAAGCGTTTGACTTCCGGCGTAAAAGCCGCCATGGCGGCCGCGAACGCCTCCATAAACGGCTTGTCGGAGAAAGAGGAGCCTTGACTGATGACGTAATACGGCATATTGGCGGGATAGAGGTCTCCTGTCTCGGGATCATAGTCCTTGTGTTCGGGATAGAACCAGCACTGGTTATTGAGATAGAGCCGGAAGGCCGTAAGCGGTTGATAGGGGTCGGTGACAATAGCGCGCGGCAGGCTGCGCCAAAAGGGGCCGTTGACCATCGACATAGACGAATTGCCGATCACCGGCTGGTCGAACAGCGTGTTCGGCACACTCAAATGCGTCTTATGCTGACGTGCTTCCTCGCCATAGACCACCGGCGTGAGCCCGGGGAAATTGGTCACCTCCAGCCGCGAGTGGCCGTCATCCCGGTTCACGTAGAGATCACCGAAATTGCCCGATGCGCGATCCTCCGCCATCCAGCCTCGGATCAGATCCGATACCGGGCCACGGTATGCGTCGGCATAGGCGGAGATCTTCTTGATTTCGGCATTGCGCAGAACAAAGAGCGTTTTGAAGCAGCCGGCGTCAAAATCCCAGACCGTATTGGAACCGTGGATCTCGGCTGGCAGGCCCATGAACACGGCTGAGGGGCTGATCTGCGGCGCGCCTGCCACCGGTTTTCCCTTGAGCGACTCGGCCTTGGCGATCAAAGCCGCGAACTGCGGCAATGCGGCAAGCTGCTTGAGATCGTTGTCGTTTCGGATCGCCGCCGGATCGCGGAATCCCAGATCGATCGCGCGCTCTAGCGCGGCGAAGGCATCGGCCTTGTCGGCCCGGTACGCCAGCGCGCACGCCAAGTTGTACTGCCAGGTCGGGTCTTCGGGCAACAGTGCCACACCTTCGCGGCTGACGCGCTCCATCTCTTCGATCCGTCCCGCGCGGACACTTTGGATCAGTTGCTGTTGGAGCTTCAGATGGCGCGGGAACTTTTGCGGCATCTCAAAGACAGAGGCGTCAGACTGGCCCACCCACACCAACACCGTCAATATCCACGCCGTTCTCCGGCTCATGGCTCGCATGCCCGTCCTCCTTCTCACCAAAACTTCCACCATGGCTTGCGCGCGCGCGTCTGCTGCAACAGCCACGCCAGCACCTCGTCATCGCCATAGACGCGATCCCACACGGCATGGCCCGCCCCTTCATACTCCGTGTAGCGCACCTTGCGGCTACCGGCACGCTTCAACGCATCGACCATCCTGCGCGAGCAGGCTACCGGCACATGCTTATCAGCGCTGCCGTGAAACACCCAGATCGGCAACCGGCTCAACGCGCTCACGCGGTGCACATCCCCGCCGCCACACACTGGGATCGCCGCCGCGAACAGTTCCGGCTCGCGCTGGATCGCGTCCCACGTGCCGAACCCGCCGAAAGAGAGCCCGGTGATGTAGAGGCGGTCAGGATCGGCCTGGCGCTCGGCCACGAGATGCCGCACCAGCTCCAGCGCCTGCGCCAACGCGGGCGCGTGTTCGGGATCCGCCGTGAATGTCTCTTGCATGGCCAGACGGCGGACCCAACCATTGGTCATCGTGCACTGCGGCGCGACCAGCAGAACGGGCTCTGCGACCTTACGCCGCAGAAGTGTCGCAACCAGTGCGGGCAGTCCCACCGTCACCTGCTTCTGATTGTCGGCTCCGCACTCGCCGGAACCGTGCAGAAAAAGAATGAGCGGATACTTGCGCCCCGCGACCGGGAACTGCGGCGCGGCCAGCCGATACCGCACCACCACGCCGGACGCGTTCGTATAGGCGCAGGGCCGCAACATCTCATCTGCCGTGAACTGCGCGTGTGCGACAGCCGCCGCAAACAACAACAGGAACATCCATTTCATAGGCGCTAGGATCCCACAATTCGCACGACAACGGACAGATTTCACACCACGGTCACAGGGAAATACTCACGCAGGCCGGAAGCGCCGTAACAGAGCGCCATGACCGGGCCGGGCTGATGCGCGGTCATTCGCCCGTCGCGCGTCACTTCGGCAAACGTGTTGTGATATTCGACCAGATCGTTGTATCGGTTGGCAGGATTCTTTTTGTAGGTCACCCTGTCGCCGTCGTAACAGGCCCATTCGAGTGGATCTTTGATCACGTCACTCTGAAACGTCGTCAATTCGCCCGCTTTGACTGTTCTGGGCGTCAGATGGATCACACGGTCGCTCCCGCCACCGATCCGGGTAAAGTGGATGAGGTTCCGCTCCGTGTCCAGTTGCACGGCGCTGAACGTTTGCTCGTGAACAGTGCCATGCTTCTTCCTGGGGAGGTCGCGGCACCACGGAGCGGAACCAATCAGGTAGTCGCCGTAGGCCGCATCGCACGGCTCAGTCACGTGTAAGATCCCATTGAGGAAGGTCTGGCGTTCGGCGTGGTGATGGCCCGTGAGATCGACGAGGATACGCCCCTGTGCGCCGCTGAAATCGAATGTCCGGCTCAAGATCGTCACTGACTTGCGGTTCTGATACGCCTCCAACAGGTTGCGCATGTCGGCGAACCGGTTGATTTCACCCGCGTTCCCCACCACGCCCGCCACCGGAATATGGTGCATGACCACGGCCGACCAGCCTGACGGCATCGTTCCAAGCGCCTTTTCAGCCAGCCAATGGAGCTGCGTCGCATGCATGCCCTGCTCCACAGCCCAATATGCCCGTTTGCTCGACACGGCATCTGTGGTATCCGCCACAATGTATCGGACGCGCGATTTAACGTAGTCGACATAGTAATAGCAGCCGGTCGGATCGGAAGCGTTCACCACGGCATCCCGCTCTGAGGCCGTTTCAACAATGACTGTCCGCGCCTCCTCCGCCGTACACGTATATCCCTCTTCCGAGGCGGCATCCCGCCGAATCGTAAAATCGTGGTTGCCCTTAGCCGTATACAGTTGCATGCCACTTTCACGAATCGGATTGACCCAACATGTTTTGTAGTCGTCAATCGTCTGCCAGACACTGTCACGGTCCGACACGCCTTTCGGCGAGAACGCCACCACCAAATCACCGCCGCAAAGCACCTTGCGAATGGGAGCCAGACCGGCCAACTCTGCAAGCACATGTCCTGATTGTTTGGCGTTCGAGGAAATGTGGAGATCGGTGATGAAATAAAACCCTTCTTCACACGATCTGGCCTTTTCGCGGATGCGGGACGCAACAGACGCCAGATACGCCGCGTAGTACTCGGGACACCCTCCCTTCGCCGCCGCAAGTCCCCGTGCGGCAATCCCTAACGCCGTAACGGCGACACTTTCCATGAACGCACGTCTTGAAATCATTTGCCCTGCCCCCATTCCCCAGTTCACGAGATCGTTCTAACCCATCACCGAAAGTCATTGTGCGCTTGAATGTGGAAAAAAACAAGCGTGGACAGCCGCGCCTGAACTGCGGGCGTTGACACTAGTCCTGTCGCATCACCATGCAACGGGCCTTGCGCATGGGAAAACGACCTCAACCATGTCAACTCCCGCAAAACAGGGCGTAACAATCGACATTGCGTCGTCCGCGTGTCTCCGCTACACTGGCCCCATTATGAGTCAAGCTATCCGCGACATGACGGACGCTCTTTTTCGGCGTTATCCGTGTCTGGCCCCGTTCGCTGACAGACTGAGCGCGGCCACGGAAGCCATCGTTGGTTGTCACGCGAACAATGGACTGGTGTTGTTGTGCGGGAATGGCGGGAGCGCCGCGGACGCCTCACACATTGCAGGCGAGTTGCTGAAGGGATTTCTGAACCGGCGCCCGCCGTCGCCCGGGCAGGCAGACCTTCTCGTGCGCGAGATGGGTGACGCCCATCTCGCCGCCAAACTGCAACGGGGTGTGCGCGCCGTCAATTTGTGCGAAGCCTCGTCGATCATTACCGCAACTGCCAATGACCTCGGCCCCGAGCTGATCTTCGCGCAACAGGTTTTCGCGCTGGGCCGCCCCGGCGACATCCTGATCGGCCTCAGTACCAGCGGCAACGCCGAGAACGTCACCCGCGCCATGCAGACGGCTCGCGCAGTCGGACTGACGACAATCGGTTTCACCGGGGCTCGTCCCGGTCGCATGGATGCCTTCTGCGACCTGCTTTTCAAAGTGCCTGAAACCGAGACCTATCGGATCCAGGAACTTCACCTGCCGCTTTATCATGCGCTCTGTGCACAGGTTGAGGCGGTCTGCTTCGGTTCCCATTCGGATGCGATGGAAACAACAAAGGAGAAAAGAGAATGAAAACGCTGCTGTTTCTCATGACTTTCGCAGGCAGCCTGTATGCCGTCGCGGATGAGATGTTCGTCAAACCGGTGCCGGTAACGCCCAAAGAAACCATCCGTCTGTTCAACGGGGTCGATTTTTCCGGCTGGACCAAAGTGATCACCGCCGAGCCGGGCAGCGATCCTGACAAGACCTGGACGATCGCAAACGGCGTGATCCGCTGCACGGGAAAACCGTTCGGTTATCTGATGACGCAGCAGATTTTCGCCAATTTCACTTTGAAGGCCGAATACCGCTGGTATGCGCAAACCGAGCAGATGAACAGCGGCATCTTTGTCTTGAAAACGGGGCCGGACAACTTCTTCCTGCCCAAAGCCGTCGAGGCGCAGCTCAAGAAAGGCAGTGCCGGTGACTTCGTGTTGCTTTCCAAAGCCACAGTAAACGGTCTGGACAACCCCAAGAACATGTCTGTCAAAAAACTGGCCGCCTCCTCGGAAAAACCAGACGGCGAATGGAACAGCGTTGAGATCGTCGTCCAGCAGAACACCGTCACCGTGTTCATCAACGGTGTCCTGCAGAACAAAGGCCATTCGGCCTACACAGACGCCGGCGCCATCTGCCTGCAGAGTGAAGGCGGCGCGATCGAGTTTCGTAACATCACCGTCGGCCCCGTACGGTAAACGCGATCCTCCTTGTCCCGGGCAATCGTTTTTGTTACTCTTCGTCCTGTTTCCGGAAGGGAACGCATCGTGCTAATCAGTACGGTCGAAAGGAGTTCACATGAAAAGCCTGTTAATGGTCACGATCATGGCCGCCGCGACGTTCGCGTTTGTCGGCTGCAAGAAAGAAGAGACGCTGGGCGACAAGATGGACAAGGCCGTCAAGTCTGCCGAAAAAGCGGGCAATGCCGCCGCCAAGGATGCCGAGAAGGCCGCTGGCGACCTGCAGAAGAAGTTGGATGGTGCCCTGAAGAAGTAATTCTTCCCCTACTGTTTCGTGACCGGCAGCCATAAGCTGCCGGTCATTTTTTTGTCTTTCTTTCCGCTTGGAAGTACCGCATCGTTGTATTACCCTCCTATCATGCAAATGACCGCCTCCACCTGTTTGAAACTCGGCGTGTTAGGCTCCGGATCCGGCTCGAACATGCAGTCGGTTTTGGACGCGATCGCCGCCGGCAGCCTGAATGCTGAGATGCGTCTTGTCCTCGCCGATGTGCCGGACGCCTTCATTCTCGAACGTGCCCGCAAACACGGGGTGCCGTGCGGCTGGCTGGACTGCGCCCCCTTCAAAACCAAACTAGACGGAGTCGCCGAGCAACGCTGCATCCAGATGTTGCGGGACGCCGGTGTTGATACGGTGATCCTCGCCGGTTTCATGCGGATCGTGAAACCCGGGCTTCTGGCTGCCTTCCCTCACCGCGTGCTCAACATACACCCAGCTCTATTGCCGGCCTTCCCCGGCTTGCGGGCATGGGCGCAGGCTCTGGAATACGGGGCCAAGGTGGCCGGCTGTACCGTGCATTTCGTGGATGCCGGTACAGATACCGGACCGATCATTGTTCAGCGCTGCGTACCGGTGCTGGAGGACGATACCCCTGAGTCGCTTCACGCGCGCATCCAGGTCGAAGAGCACCTGGCCTATCCGGAAGCGTTGCGCCTGCTTTCTGAAAACCGCCTGACTGTCGCAGGTCGGCGCGTACGGATTGCGTAGAAAACGGCGTGCTGGGTGAGAACATCGAAATCGCTATCGGGATCGCTATCGGGATCGAACACCTTGCGAGGCCATCACGAAAACAAAACACGGGCAACCGCAGAAGAAACGATCCCGATCCCGATATCGATAGCGATTTGGAGGGAGAGAAGACTTTCGGCATGGGCTTGCAGAGGAACGAGTGAGTGACACGAGATCAGGCAGCCGAGACCGACCCCTCGACAACACGGATGAAAAGAGAGAGACTATGCCCATCGGGATAGGGACGCCCCTTGCGGATCGTCCCTCCCACACCACTGATCGTACGGATCGCGTAACCAGCGGCTCGGCTGCTTATTGACAGAATGAACCGAGAAGGATGACTCACGCCGAGCGGGCAAACCAGTCGTCAGGCAGCGCCGCGCATACCGTGCCGTTCTTGCTGAGCCGCCACGCACCCTTTCGGGTGTTTCCGACCGCCTGCGCCACGCTTATTTCGCCGATTCTTCACTGACCGGATCTGGCGCGGGCTCAGCGGGCGGTAGCTCTGCCGCCTGTTCGGCAGGCGCTGCCTCGGCCGTCGGCGCAGCCTCAGCGGCGGATGGCGGCGCAGCGTCAGCTTGCGGCGCAGGCGTCTGGGGCTCAGCCGCATCGGGGTGAGGGCGCCCCCCGCCCTGATGTCCTCCCGCCTGCTTCTCGCCGGGCAGCACACGGAATGCGGGATACTCAAGCGGGCCGCTCAGGACATCGTTGTAAAACTCGACCACATGGCCGCGTTCAACCAGCCACACGAGCTGGACAAGCGTTTCCTTGATCTTTTCCTCGTCTCCGCCCGCGATCGCGGCCACCATTTCCGCCTTGGTGCACGCAGGATGTTCGTTGACGTAGGTCAACACATCGCGCAACGCCTGCACCGTGTGAGACGGATCCAACGCCACCGGCGTCTTGAGCATCACGAAATCCTGTCCCTTGGGATCATTCACACGGAACAGGTGCAGCTTGCGATGGCGGAAGGCCCCGCGCAGGGCAAAGAACAGCGAGGCGGGAAAACGGCGCTCACGCTGCAGCATGTCTTTCAGCGCATAGTAAAGCGGGCGGCTTGGCGTCTGCATGCCGACCGCCGCCGTGCAGATCAGGTGACGCACACTCGCGATCTGCTCCGGCAGGATCTCGCGCAGGAGAACCAGCTCGGCGACATCCCGCTCCATCGCCGGCGCCTTGGGTGCCGGCTCAGCGTCCGCTTCAGCAGTCACGCCGGATTCAGCGGCATCCGCCGCGTCAACCGGTTCGGCCACCGTGGGAGAGGCCCCTTTGCGACGGTAGATCTTCTTCTTCGTGCACTGCTGACGCCACTTTTCAATGACCTCTGGATCACGCACGGTCTCGATACGCGCGCGATACGCCTCCTCGGTCATCGTCGCATATCGCGTCCGCAACATTTCCTGCACTTTGCTGTTGAAACTGTGATGATTCGGCGGGCCCAACAGCTCACCGCTCATACCGCAGCGCGCGACACACACAAACGCGCCCGAGGGCGGCTCGCAAGACACTTCTTCCACATCGAAGAAATCATCCATGTGGCGGTTCACCAGATGCGTGCGGATCTCCTCTTCCGACAGGGCGGGCATGCCGCACACCTTGCACTGGAAAAGCGGCACCTGTTGATCCTTCAAAGGCTCCATGCGAATCAGACATGAAGCGGGGTTATCCAAAAAGAGCCAGGCGATATCGCGCAGCGGGAACGCACGGTGCGAGGTCTGGATGCGGCGTATGACCGCCCCCAACGCCTTCTGCTCAGGCAGCACGCGGATCTCGAGCGGCAACGCGGGCACCTCGGGACGTTCACGGCGCGGCCCGCGGAAATCACGGTAAGGCCGGCAGTCACCTCCGCGCTCCGGCCTGGAACCGCCCTCGGCGCGCGGCCCTCGCAAATCGGCGACAGCCGCACGCGACTCGGGCCGCGGCATCTCGCCACCGGCAGGCCGAGACCCGCGGTCATTCTCACGGCGCGGTGGACGGCGGTCCGGCTTGCGGCGGTCACGACTGTCAAACTCCCGCGTCGCATGGCGGTCACGACCATATTCGCGCCCGCCCCGCCGGGCATCGCCGTCATCCGAAAACCGCTCGTTCTGATAACGCTGGATGTTCTCCTCGGGCGACGTGCGCGCCCAGCTCGGAGCAAAGTTCAAATCCAGCACAATCCCGCCGTTATCCTGACTCTCAGGCTTCGCCTCTTCGTTCTCGCTCATGGTGGTTCTATGGTACCGTTTGTTTGACCGCCCGGTCAATGTGATTTATGACACACGACCCGCCGCAACCGCGGCCAACAGGCCGCCGTGCAACACAATGCTCTTTTGACGTTCGCTCAATGTTGCGGTGGCTGTGAACGAGCGTCCACGCGTCACGTTTGTCAATGTGACCTTCCCGCCGCCCGCCAGCGCCGCGCGGAAATCGCCACACGTCAGTTCATCGCCCGGCCTGATGGTCTCGTAATCTTCCGGACAGTCAAAGATCAGCGGCACGATGCCGAAATTGATCAGGTTGGCGCAGTGGATACGCTCGATACTCCGCGCCAGCACCGCCTTAACGCCGAGGTACATGGGGCACATGGCCGCATGCTCGCGGCTCGATCCCTGTCCATAGCTTTCGCCGGCCACGATGACCACATGGCGGCCCGCATCACGGATCGCCGAGGCCTTCTTGTAGAAGTCGGGATCGACATGCTCAAAGACGTACTTCGCGTACTGCGGCACATTGGAGCGGTACTTCAGGCGCGCGCCAGCCGGCATGATGTGGTCGGTCGTGATCTTGTCGCCGACCTTGATGGCCACCACACCGTCCAGCGCTTCGGGCAGCGGTTTACCTGCCGGAACTTCGCCGATGTTCGGGCCACGCACAATGGGCGTGCCGAGCACACCGCGGCCGGCCGTCTCGCGGAAGAGAAACATGCTGTCATCCACGTCAAACACGGTGGGCTCCTCGACAGCGGCCGGCACCGCCTCGCAGGCACGGGGATCGGTAAACACACCGGTCAGCGCCGCCGCGGCTGCGGTCTCCGGGCTCACCAGATAGACCTGCGCGCTCTGCGTCCCCGAACGACCTTCAAAATTACGGTTGCTGGTACGCAAGCTCACGGCGTCTGTGCCGGGCGACATGTGGTTGCCGATACAGAATCCGCAGGCGTTTTCCAGAATCCGCACGCCAGCCTGCACCAGATCCGCAAGCAGCCCTTCCTTGGCCAGCATCGCCACCACCTGTCGCGAGCCCGGCGCCACGCCGACTTCTACGTCGGGATGCACCTTGCGGCCGCGCATCATCAGCGCCACGGTCTTGAGGTCTCGGTACGACGAGTTGGTGCAGGAGCCGATCAACACTTGGTTGACGCGGCGCCCCGCCATCGAAGCGATCGAAGCCACATTTCCGGGTGAGTGCGGGCAGGCCGCCATGGGCTCGACCGCAGCCAAGTCAATCTCCACTGTCTGTTCGTATTGCGCACCGTCATCGGCTGTCAACTCAACCCAGTCCGCTTCGCGTCCCTGGGCCGCAAGAAATGCGCGTGTCACCGCATCGCTCGGGAAGACCGAAGTCGTGACCCCCAACTCCGCACCCATGTTCGTGATCGTCGCGCGCGCCGGCACGCCCAGCGTCGCCACGCCCGGCCCGCCATACTCAAGCACGCGCCCGACATTGCCCTTGGTCCCGAAACGCGCCAGCACGGTCAGGATCACATCCTTCGCCGAAACGCCCTTCTGCAGGGCACCGGTCAGAAACACCCGTGTGACCTTCGGACAAGTCAAGTAAAAGGGGCCGCCGCCCATCGCCACGGCCACGTCGATCCCGCCCGCGCCGATCGCGATCATGCCGATGCCGCCGCCGGTCGGCGTGTGCGAATCGCTGCCCAGCAGGGTGGCCCCCGGTTTGCCGAAACGTTCCAGATGGAGCTGGTGACAGATGCCGTTGCCCGGCCGCGAGAAAACAAGGCCGTAACGCTGGGCCACGCTCTTGAGATAGGCGTGGTCATCTGCGTTCTCAAAACCGACCTGAATCGTGTTGTGATCCACATAGCTTACGGCCAGATCGGCCTTGGCACGGTCGAGTCCCATGCTCTCAAATTGCAGATAGGCCATCGTGCCGGTCGCGTCCTGCGTGAGCGTCTGATCGATACGGATCGCAAGTTCCTCACCCGGCACCAGACTGCCGGCCACCCGGTGCGCCGAAAGGATTTTTTCAACAATATTCTTTGCCATGCGTAGCTCCTGATTGAACCCCGTATGGTGCATGAAATGGCGTCACGCAACAAGCCCAAACTTATGGATAACGCGTGGATATCCGGGATTCGCCCTCCATCACCGTTTGACAGATCGATGCCGGTACGCTAGTCTTTTCACAAACACACGTGCAAAGGATTCACCGCATGAACATCATCATCTGTGAGACCGCTGAAGAGGCCAGCCTGAAGGCCGCAGCTTTGATCGCCAACGCCGTACGCACCCGCCCAGAAACCGTGCTTGGGCTTGCGACCGGCAGTACGCCCTTGCGCCTCTATCAGGCCCTGATACAGGCTTATCGCGACGGGCTCGACTTCAGCCGCGTGCAAACCTTCAACCTCGACGAGTATTACGGCCTAGCCCCCGACCATCCGCAGTCCTACCGTCGATTCATGAATGAACACCTCTTCAACCACCTGAATCTGAAACCGGAGAACACGCATGTGCCCGACGGTTTGGCGCGCGATGTCGCGGCGTTCTGCACCGAGTATGAGGCAAAGATCCAGGCGGCCGGCGGCATCGACATCCAAGTGCTCGGCATCGGCAGTGACGGACACATCGGATTCAACGAACCCAGCTCCTCGCTGGCCTCGCGTACCCGGCTTGTGACGCTTACCCAGCAAACCGTCAGCGACAACGCGCGCTTTTTCGCTTCGGCCGACGAAGTGCCGCGTCACGCCATTTCGATGGGCATCGGCACGATTCTGGAAGCCAAATGCTGCATGATGCTCAGTTTTGGCTCCAACAAGGCTAAGGCCGTGCGTGCCGCGATCGAGGGAGGCATCTCGCAGTTCACGCCGGCTTCGGCGTTGCAGATGCACCCCAACACCACGGTCTTTCTGGATGAAGCCGCAGCAGCCGATCTTGAGATGAAAGAATATTATCGCTGGAGTGCCGCATGCCCGTAAGGCTATGATGCCTCTCGCATGAACTCACTCCAGACGCTTGACCCTTGGTTCCGCCTGCTGCGGCTGCCGAACCTGCTGACCGTGCCAGGCGACCCCATCGCCGGCACCCTGTTGGCAGCCGCAGCCTTGTCGCGCACGCCCGACGTTCTGGCAACAGCCGCCGCTGCCGGTGCCTCGCTCTGTCTGTACGCTTTCGGTCTGATCTTGAACGACCTGATGGATATCGGGGCGGACCGACTCGAACGGCCGGATCGGCCGTTGCCGTCAGGTGCGATCACCGTGCCGCAGGCCCGCATGGCGGCTATCGCCATGGCGCTCTCCGGCCTCAATCTGGCTTTGACGGCGGGGCGTCCGTCCCTGTATGCCGCGGTCGTGCTGGCCACCCTGATCCTCCTCTACAACGGCGGCGTGAAACGGATCCCTGTGGTGGGCGCGCTAACGATGGGCCTCTGCCGCGGAACGAGTCTATCACTCGGTGCACTGACACTCGGGACACCCGCCTTTGTGGGCCACGGAGGGTTGGTCCTGCTGGCCGCCGTGGGCCTCACCCTCTGTGTAGCCGCCTTTTCAGCGCTGGCCGCGCACGAGATGGACACCGAGAAGCCTCCAGGCTCGTTGCGCTGGCTACCGTTCGTCGCACTGCTCATCACACTGCCCGCCGTGCTCGTGGCGGGAGCGGCGCAACATCGGCCGGAACCACTGATCCCGTTCATTTACGTCTTTTTGATGGTCATGACCCTGATGCGCGCATGGCTGCTGGGCGGGATCCTGTATCGGTTACAACCGGTGCCATCGACCATCGGCGGCCACATCCGCAACCTGCTCATGGTGCAGGCGTGTTTCTGTCTGGCGGCTGGCCCGTGCGGGTTGTTGCCGGCGCTTTTCTTCGTCCTGCTCTCATTCGCTTTCCCGCGCCTGTCGGCGCGGTTTTACAGTAGCTGACCCATACGCTCACGGCTGCTGTACCCGCAGCTTGAAGAAGCGCACCGGTGCGTTCGGCCCAGGGATGATTTCAAGGCGTGTGACCGCAAGCGCCGGATCATCCGTGGCCTGCACGTCAAGCAGACGTGCCGTCAATCCCGTATCCGACCGCACGTCCGACCAAGACGCGGTGGGTGTGGTCAGATCGTCGGCGCAAACCACCAGATACGTCAGTCCAACCGGATCGTCAACACGCGTTCGATACGCATAGACCAACGCGCCCGCATCGCGGTCGAGCCGCGGCAGATACGGCGTGATCGGCTCTGCACGGCCGGCGCCCAGCGCATACCGCAACAGGTTGGCCACACCGTCCGCGTCAACCGCAAGCGGGCCGCTCACGGCCGCGTCCAGGCGTTCGGCCAGCGTGAACCGTTCGGCGCACCATGCCGCATACCCGTGCGCAGGACGGGAAATTTTAAGCCTGCGGCCCGTGCCCACCGCAACAGTCGAGAGATCGAGCGCCACCGGACATGGCGCATACGTCTGGCCCTCGAACGTCTCGCTGCCATACGGATCCGGCGCAAAAAAGCACCACGATGCCAGCGCGATCCAACGCGTGAAATCCTCGGGAGACGCCGTCTCAAAACCGCCGAGCACGTAACCATCTTCCGGCGGCAGCGTGTCGAGGTAGACATGAACGCGGTTGTCGGCATCCAGAAATCTGGAAAAGGGTGCCGCGCTAAACTGCAAGGCCAACGTATCATTCCCCGTGCTGTCATCCCCCACCGTCGTAAAGCGGAACGCGAAATCCACCTCGCCGCCCACCGACTGCGCGTGAAGGCGTCCCGCCCCCCCGGCGCCGGGCGAGATCCAGCCGCTGCCGGTCACGTTCCCCACGCGGCCGGCGCCGCACAGCCACGCGCCATCGGCCATCGCCACATCCGCATTGAGCATCGCCGTATCCGCCTGCAGACCGCCATCCGCCACCGTGACCACGCCTTCATAATCCGCCGCGTCCCCCGCGATCACGAGTCGCCCCCCACCCCGTTTCACCAGCGGCGACGCCCCGCGGAGTCCGCCGGCCAGCACCAGCGTGTTGGCCAGCAGGCGGTCGCCGGATCTATCCTCAACGGCGATACAAGCGCTCCCCGCCAACATAACCGGTGCCGACACAGCGGCCCAATTCGCGACACCTCCCGGCGCATAACGCAGACCGCCCGTTCCGTCAGCCCCAGTGGCCCCGTTGCTCGCCAGCGCAACAGCATCGCCGAACACATACATGCGCGGAGGGCCGGTCAGCGGATCGCCGGACGTCAAACGAAGTTGTCCGCCGGGCTCAACCGCGACACCTGTTCCAGCAAACGGTGCGGCCGGCTGCGTCATACTCAGCACGCCCTCACGAACGACCGTACGCCCTCCGTACGCTTTGCCGTCACCGGTCATCGTGCAGCGGCCCGGCCCCTCTTTGATCAAACCGCCCGGACCGTTCCACCCCGCCTGCAAACGTAACGCGCCGTATTCCGCATCGCCGACCGTATTGCTCACCACCAGCCGCAGGTCGGTGGCCAGCATCACGCCGTTCGCCACCTCCACCGCCGTAAATCCCGTGCCACCGCCAACCACGGCCAACGAGGCCGCATCGGTTCCACCGTCAAACGTCAGCGCGGCCCCGGCCGGTGCATTCTTCTTGTTGCGGATACGGTTGCTGAATGTCCCGTTGTCGACGGTGACATGGCCCACCGTCACCGCTTGCGCGGCGACGCGTACATTGCGGCGCGGCAACCCATCCCCGTCCGGTTCAGTCGGCGGAGGAATGACCGCTCGCGCCCCCGGCCAGTTCGGAAAACGTCCGGTGTCCCAACAGGCATCGTCGTCCCATTCCTCTTCACCGCTGGGCAGGAAAACCGCCTGCGACACCTGCGCATCGGGATCAAGTTCGAAACGGGCCGTGAACGTCTGCTGCGCGCCCGTAAGCTGCACGGAAAGAGTGGCGCTGGTCTCACCGGATTCAACCCAGTTCACGAAACGGTAGCCCGGACACGGCAACGCACGCAACGTCACCGGGATCTCGCGGAAATACCAGCCGCGCCACGGATAGGGCGCCGCGGGATCGGGAATACCCAACGTATCGCTGTCCACCAGGATATCATTCACCTGCACGCGACCGTGCGCCATATCCGAAGTGGCCACACACACCTCGACCGTGCTCAGGCTGAAACGCGAACACATGTGCCGCCACTCCCACCCATGACGGTCACGCGCGTATTCCCAGATGCTGGCCACCTGGTTGGACCATGTGTTCATACTGTTGATCGCGCCGGGCCAGCGTGCGATGTGTCGTGGCATTTCAGGTGCGACGGCATCACGGATCCGCTCGGTCACCGCGCGCGTGCGCCGCGGCTGGTAGGCGGTGTTGAGCTGATCGGCGTAGCGCGTCAGCATCCGTGCGCGGAAGTCCGCGTTTTCCAACAGCTTTCTGAACAACCGCGTGGCCGCCTCGCAGACCCGGCCGCTGCCGGTCGTGGAGGTGGCCCATGCCCACATGTCCGTGCTGGGCGGATCAGTATCCCATCCGGCAAACGCGAAATCGACGTCGAACATCAGCCAGCGCCAGCGCGCGTCATGAGCGTACGGCGCATCGGGCGCAGTGTTCGCGACACGGGTGCGCCAAAACTTGATGTTGTTGCCGGGCCAGTCCCTGTTCACCACGAACATGTTGGCCAGCATGTAATCCATGAAATTCGCCACATCCACCTGACCGGTCACCGTCGTATACGAGGCGGCATCGGTCAGCGAGTGGCTTGAGAGCCACGTCAACAGCGCGTTGAAATCGGCCGCCGAGCCCTCGTCCGCCACCGGCACGGAAGAGCCGTACGGGAAACCGATGATATCCACCTGCTCCGGATCGACACCGTACACGCGCTCCAGATAACGCGCATCGTAACGCTCGCGCAGGTTGTGGACGCCCCAGTATTCGCCGTTCAGAAAGACGACCGACGGCCGGTACGCCTGCGTATCATGGCGCAAATGTTTGCACAGTTCCTGCGCAACCGCATCGCGTATCATCGACTTCGCCCAGTCATTGCCGCCATTGCGCAACAAGACACGCTTATAGGCATCAAACTGCGGCTGATCGGGAAAAATCGGATAGGCAATCGTTGATGTCCCATATTCCGAACGTGCATACAGGCGCAATGTTTTCTGCGCCATGGCCCTTGAGTACCCGCCGTGAATACGTGCCCCCATGATCTGGCCCACCACGCGCGTCTGATCCACGAACATCTCCACGTTAAATGGACACTCCCAGTCGTTACCATTGGCGCCATCCGGGTTGCCGTAGAGTCCGGTTGGGCCAAAGATGTTCGCGTGATCCGACGCGATGGAGAGAACCGGCACCGTGAATGACGCGGTTTGCGGCCCCACAAACCACGTGCCGCCGAAAAGCGGCGATGGCATCCAGCCTGGGCGCACCGCCACCGCACGCAAGACGCACGCTTTGGGCTGTGGGGTTGTTGGCGTAACATACGAGGTGCCTGTGTTGATCAGACAGAGGGCATCGGGTTCAAGACTACGGTTGTTGAGAGCGAAGGGACGGGAATAACGTTCTGATTGGATGGTCGGCTCGGAACCGTCGGTTGTGTAGTAAATCTCCGCGTCCGGCGTCGCGGTACTCAGCTTGATCAGCAACGACTCCGGGTAAAAACCGGGTGCGATAGACGGCTCAACCGCGCTGACAACGCCCTCGTAAACAACATGGGTGTTGTTCACGAACCCTGGCGTAGGGACCGGCAGCACGCGCCAAACGCCTATGCCGTCCGGCGCCCGACCCGCCGCGCAATCCGACGGCATCACCGGCACTGCCACCTGGTCGGCCACTGAGCCGTCCGAACGCGTGAGGATGAGGTCGCAGCCACCGGCACTGATCTTGAAGTTGGTGTGCAACTCCCGGTCTGAACCAGCGAGAAAACGGAGACCCATGTCAAAAATCGCGTCACTGGTGCTCGGCTTCGACTGATGCAGACTCACCGCACACACATTGTTGCCGGATATCAATAACGCGAGGATCTGTGCCTTGTCGAGTGTATTAGTCAGCCATCCACCGGTGTAGTCCACATTGTAGCCGTCACCGGTGTAGGCCGTGTAGCTGACCGGACCGGGCGGCATCTTGTAACGGTAAATCTCCACACCGTTCAGCCAGACCACCGCCCCGTCGTCGAAATGGTGGCGGATGCTGAGCGGGCCGACCTCCTCGGCCGAAGGCACGGCACCCAGCGTGAAGATCCGGCGGAAGAAATAGGCCGGATAAAACTGCGCGGCCGGGCTCTTGGCCAGCGTCGTACCGCCCGGCACCGTCGGGGATCCAAAACGGGCGTTCCCCAACGGCCAGGCCGAATCGTCGAATTCGGGCGTCTGCCACGCGCCGTCCGGCACGTGACCGGCGTCCCAGTACCGCCATGCGGTGCTCTCCGGGATCAAGATCAGCTCCTCGCCGGCCACCAGATTCGGCCGACGGTTCTTTTTAGAGGCCCACACCAGCAGATGCGCCCCCGGCCCGAGGCTCACCGACGGGAAGGTCCACAAAAACGGGTCTGACAGATCATTGGACAATCCCCATCCTGCCAGATCCACCCGAGCCGCGCCAGTATTGACCAATTCCAGCCAGTCTGAACTCTCGCCATCCTCATCAATCAGTCCATTGTGATTCGAGGCGACAGCCTCATTGATACGTATATCACCCCACACCGCCCCGGCGGCTAACAGCAGGGCAACGAACCATCCGAATCCTTTTGATATGACCTGTCCACCCATAATGGCCCATGCATCACGGCGCTTGAAGCGTAAACCCGAACGTGCTGCCTTGACCGGGCTGGCTCTGCACATCGACCGTCCCGTTCAGTTTATCCACGATGCGGTGCACGATGGACAATCCGAGCCCGTACCCCGATGCCGAAGGCTTGTTGATTTGGAAATGCGCAGCGAACAGTTCGCTGACTTTTTCGTGTGGGATGCCCGGGCCGTTGTCCGACACCCAAAACCGCACCTTCCCATCTCCTAAGGATTCCCCGCCCAAGACAAGGCGCGGCGGCTTTCCGCCATATTTGAGCCCATTCCCAATGTAATTGAACCAGATTTCTTCGACCCAGGCGGCCACCCCCAACGCACGCGGGAAATGCTCCGGCACCACAATTTCCGCCCTGCGCTCATTGATCGCATAGTGAAGCCGATGCAGCACCTCCTTCACGATCGCGACCATATCCAACTCGCCGGCCACCACGTCTTCCTTGCGGATACTGGCGAACAGCAGCAAGTTCTTAATGATGTCGACCATCTTCATGCCGGATCTGGCGATCGACAACAAATCTTCCTTCAGCGCCTGTGGCGAAAGGGTTTCGCAACTGTCGGCCAACATTTCACTCAGCCCGACGATCGGCGTCAGCGCCCCGTTCAGATCATGCGCAACCGTGTGCGCGAACGCATCCAGCTCTTCATTGCGCGCGATCAGCTCCAACTGCATTTTTTTCCTGAGCGTGATGTCGGTCACAATGGCAATGACTAATTCACGTCCCTCAATCTCGAACCCACTCAGCCCGATTTCGACCGGAAAAGTCTCCCCGTTTTTTCGTCTGGCAACAAGATCCATCCCCATCCCCATCGATCGGGCGCGGGGGTTCCTGAAAAAGTCCTCTACATGCAGCGCGTGGCGCTCGCGGAGCTTTTCGGGCAGCAAGATGTCCAACGGGCAACCCAACATCTCATCCGCGTTGTAGCCAAACATGATTTCGGCACGGCGATTCACAAACACGATGTGCCTGCTGCGGTCAATGATAACCACACCCTCGCCCAGCAAACCCAAAATCTCGCGCGCGGCCACATCACTCTTGGCCAGTCCCGACAGGTCGGCGTATGTATCGGTTTGGATAATCGGTTGCGTTGGCATGATCACAGCCCGTGAATCTCACTCACCCCTTGCATCGCGTATTATACCGGACCTTACCGGCAGACGTCAAACTGCGGAACAAACGTTTTGGGCACGGTTTGAGCACAGCGCAAAAAAACGCCTCAACACGGATCGATATACTCGCGGCGAATCGACCCCATACGCGCCAGGCTATCGGACAGTCCACCTTCGCGGTTACGCAGCCGCCAAACCGCCGCGTGCGACGTCATCAACGCTTCCTGTTCCGCCGCCAGTGCCGTCCGCGTCGCAGCGGCATCGATTGAGCCGTCCAAGAGCGCGATTCCACGATGACAGGCGGCTCGTAACAACCGGATCACGTGACGGACCTCCTGCCCGACGACCGAAGCTTGATCACTGGGCAATGGTCGTTCAACATCGTCAATGGCTCCAAGGACATCCTGCAATGTTCCCGTCGTGATCCCCGTTGGCAAAACGCACCCGCGCGGCTTGGCGAGCAGCAGGAACAATTCGCTGGCATTGCCGCGCAACGCGCCACAGCGCAGATAGAGATCGCCCAGCCGCAGCAAGGCGTCACCGTACCCCTGTGCACCGCCGAAAAGATCCATCGCTTCTGCGAGATTCAGATCCCGGTTGCGTGCCCCTCCCCAAGCCAGCGCCGCGCCGTACACATATCCCGCCAGGCTTACCGCCAGCGGTTGCCAGTGACCGCCATCGCCCCAATCCGTGATCAGATACCCGCAGGCCCCGTGACGCCATCCATTCTCAGCCGCAGACGCGAGATTCGCGCGCATGTTGGTCGTACGGCCAGCCAAGCTGTTCCACGACGACGTACCGGGACACACGTAAAACGGCAACCCCGACACGGCCAACAGCCCGCCGTGCGCATCGAACGGATGATCGGCTTCATACCCCCACTCCAACGCCAGCGCGTCGCGCGGCACCTCGCGCACCAGTTCGGGGTGGCGAATGATGATGTCGCCCCAGAACGCCATACGCCGCCCGCGCGCGGTGACCCGTGTATGGATCTCTTTGAGGAAATCCAAATAGACGCGCCCCTCCCCGTGTTCGCGGACCCGTGCCGCCGAACGGCCTTCGCCGCGCAGGTCAAATGTCTCGTCACAACCGACATTGAAAAGCCGCGACGTGAAATTCGGCAGCAGTTGGTCGTACAGGTCCTCGAGAAAGGCCAAGCTGCGCGGATCGGTCGGACAGAGCGAGGTCGGTCGCTCATGCACACCGCCCCAAGGCAGCGGTGCGCCCCCCTGCGGCAATTCGGCGAGCGGCAAGTAACGCGGCCGTGCGAGCCAGCGTTCCAGATGCCCGAACGAATTCTGGTTCGGCACAAGCTCCACGCATCGCTCGAAGCAATAGGCGTCCAGCTCACGGATCTCTTCGGGCGTCATCGGGCTGGCATGGCGCCAGACCTCCTCATGACCACGGTAGGCGAAGGTATGCTCAGTGTAGAGTTGAAGCTGATTGATCTTGAGCGCGGCCAAGGTGTCCACGAGGTCAAAGAGTGTCGCCATCGTTGGAACCTTATCGCGACTGATGTCCAGCATCACGCCACGCGCCTCAAAATCCGGCGCATCTTCAATCTCACAGACCGGCAGCGCCCCCACTGGCTTGCCTGTCACGTGAGCGTTGCGCGTTGAACGTTGCGCGTTGCGCGTTGCGCGTTGCGCGTTGAACGTTATCCCGGCGTTTGTTTCCGCTCCGCAGACGGCGGACAAACGGATAAGCTGAGTCAGCGTCACGGCGGCATAAAAGAGGCCCGCACGGTCCTGCGCCTCGGCTTCGACTCCTGCGCGCGTCACGCGCAACCGGTAGGATTGCGGCCCGGCCACGTGCGGCACGATACGCAATCGGATACACGTGCCCTCGGCAGGCGGGGACCCCAGCCCTTCCATCTCCTGCCATCCCGGCCCCAACGCACGCTGGAGCATACGCCGCGCGGGCCGCGCGGCATCCGCCTCGGCATCAAAGGCAACCATGCCCGACTCACCGATGCGCAACATTCCGGTGCCCATATCGACCCGCCGCGGACGCGGCACCCACTTGTCAGCATCGAATCGCATGCCGCCCCCTCTCCTTTTGTATACTCGCCCAGTCACGCAGAAAACTCAATCCGCCTATTGACCCGCCACAGGGAAAACGATAAATTAATTTAATACATCTGCGGGCGTAGCTCAATGGCAGAGCCCCAGCCTTCCAAGCTGGTTACGAGGGTTCGATTCCCTTCGCCCGCTCCATCCATGCCAGGGTGGCGAAATGGCAGACGCAGCAGACTCAAAATCTGCCGGTGGCAACACCGTGAGGGTTCGACTCCCTCTCCTGGCACCATCAATAAAAACCCCTTGAAATGGCGGCGAGCGCATCCAAGAGGATGTTCACGGCCCTGACATCGCCTTGATCTTTCGGGCCAGCGTTGCCGCGCCCATGGGCCGGGCGTTCAGCATTGTGAGAACGTCCAGCTCCGCAGCCGCGATGATGACGCATGCGGGCTGGAACCCGCGAACCCTATCCCAAACCGTGTTTCTGTTCAGTCTCTTCATCGTGCCCCTCCTCTTGCACCCAGACGGTAACACAGCCCCAGAGACCGGTTCAAGCCAGCTTCCTGATCACGCTGCTGACCACACCCTCGACGGTGAGGCCGCGCTTGGGGCGGATGGTTGCGTACTTCTTGTTCGCCGGCTCCGGGCGCACGCCCTTGCCGTCCTTGTAAAAATATTTCATGGTCCATTCGCCATCCACGCATGCGATCACGATGTCGCCGTTGCGCGGAGTGCGTCCACGCTCGACCAGCACCGTGTCACCGGGCAGGATACCGGCTTCGGTCATGGAATCGCCATCAACCCTGAGCATGAAGGTGGCTTCCGGCCGCGTGACCAGATACTCATCCAGGCTCATCGTGTCCAGCAACGACTCTTCGGCCGGCGACGGGAACCCCGCCGCCACACTGCCCAGCAGCCGCAATTTACACGCAGGGGACCGACGTGGGGCCATGAGACGCCCCGTGGGCGTACGCGTCAATACCCCCGCCTTCACGAACTTTTCCGCCATGACCGAGGCGGTGTTCTTCGATTTCACATTGAACAGCTTGCAAAGTTCGTCCAATGTCAGTGCGCGGCCGTGCTTTAACACGAACCCGTTCACCACCGGTATACGCTCTTGAATCATGGATTTGGGTGACATACCCACAGTATAGAACTTTTGTTCTTCACCCCGCAACCCCAATCCGTTATTCTTTCGTAATCAATCGGTGACAGGGGTTCACTACGGGAGTACGAAGCAACGATTCCTAACTCCTCATTCCTGAATCCTCATTTCCCTATGGATACTCTCTACCAAGACTGCACCGTCCTTCATGTTGACGCCGACGGCTTTTTTGCCGGCGTCGAACAGGCACTCAATCCGGCTTTGCGCGGCAAGCCCGTGGTTACCGGTTCCGAGCGCGGTATCATCGCCTCCGCCAGTTATGAGGCCAAGGCCGCCGGCATCAAGCGCGGGCTCCAGCTCCACGAGGCCAAGAAGCTCTGTCCGGATCTCGTGATTCTGCCCTCCGACTACGAGGCCTACAGCCTCTATTCCCAGCGCATGTTCGAGATCCTTGGACGGTTCACACCGAACGTCGAGGAATACAGCATTGACGAGGCCTTTGCCGACCTGTCGGGTTGTGGCGGGGTTCTCGGATGCCCGTTAGAGACCGTGGCCGAACGTTTACGCAATGCTGTTTCTACGGAACTCGGCCTCACCGTTTCTGTCGGGATCAGCCTCAGCAAGACCTTGGCCAAGCTCTGCTCCAAATTCAGGAAGCCCAACGGACAGACGATCCTGCGCCGGGAGCATGTCCCGATCATGCTGAAGCGCACGCCCATCGGCAAGGTCTGGGGCATCGGCCCCGCCAGCGCCGCCAAACTCAAGGTCCGCGGGATCGCCACAGCATACGACTTCACGCGCATGGACGGTGCCGCGGTCCTGCGCCTGCTGCACAAGCCGGGTTACGAGACTTGGCTCGAACTCCAGGGCCGCCGTGTCTATCCCCTCGACCTCACCCACAAACAGCTATACGACAGCATGATGAAGGGGCATACCTTCTCACCGCCCAGCAGTGACCGCCGGCTGGTGTTTGCCGAAGCCTTGCGCAACATGACCGCCACCATGGCCAAACTGCGCCGCCACGCCCACCTCGCTCGGGAGATCGGCCTTCTCCTGCGCTTCAAGGACTACACCGGGCAAGCCGCCTGCGCACCGTTACCCAACCCCACAAACCACAACTGCGAAGCCGCACCTATCCTAAGAACGCTTTTCGATGCGCTTTACATGCCCAATCGTCTATACCGTTCCACCTTGGTCTGGTTCGACAGGCTTGTATCTGAACATCATCGCCAGCTAGACCTGTTCGAGGACACGCCGGCGCGTCGCGCCTACAAGAAGCTCGACGCGGCCATGGACACGATCAACAACCGCTACGGCTCATTGACGGTCATGCCGGCAACGTTTCTTGACCTGTCCCTGAAGCCTGACCACGCCCGCGACGCCGCACCGGAGCGCTATGACACGCTGTTGCGCGGTGAAACCACTCGTCACCTGGCCATTCCCCGCATGACGCTGCCGAATCCGGTGTGACGGCCTCCGGCATTCTCCCGCGATTTCACGTTTAAGCTGGGCCAGAAAAGAATATGCGGCAGGGCAACTTCGGGCCCTTGCGCAGTTCAGTGTTCGTCGTTCTTCAGGCGCTCGATCTCGGCCAGCGAGTGATTCATATGGTCACGCTCGTCCAGGCCCACGCGGCGCACGAGATCGGCCAGGTTTTTCTGTCGCGGATAATAGGCGAACCAGACGGAGTCGACCGGCTGTTGCTCGAACTCCGGATGCTCGCGCGCAAAGAGCATGTATTCGTGTTCGGCGTGCGACTCGAAAGCCGCGTTCATCGCAAACGACCAGACCGGATTGAGCCGGTACATGACACGCGTCAGGCAAAAGTAGACAAAGGTCATCATGCGCGGCAGCAACAAATGGCGGAACCAGGAGAGCGGAATGCCTTTCTGATAACAGAGATCGGCCCAGAGCAGCATGTGCCACTGCTCGTTGTCCTGCGCTTCGCGTCCCATCTGAATGTGGCGCAGGGCGACCTCGATCTGTTCACGCGGCACCGGCCGCGTTCCGCAGTGCCACTTTGAGAGCAGACGGTACGCGCCATGCTCCCAAGCCCAATACGGATAGCGCGCCAGAATTTCCAGCACCATCACCTTGGGCAGCGACCGCGCCTTGCCGTACAAAAGGTCAAAAGTCAGAAACATGATTTTGAGCATGAAGTTTGCTGGCAGACGCGGCGTCGCGAGCGTACGCTTCATCTCTTCTTTCAGATCCACCTCTTTTCCCATTGTGAAAATCGCTTCGTCCATGTCATCCTCCAGATGGCTCAAGCTTACTATGTACGGGTCGGCAACGTCAACGCGACGCGTGTGCCACGTCCCGGCTCACTCACGATTTCAAGGCGACCCCCAAGGCCTTCGAGACTTTGACGAATACCGAACAGCCCCATGCCACGCTGGGCATTTCCCTCTCCGACGGCACCACTCTCCACCATAAATCCCCTGCCCCCGTCACGAATTGTGACACGAGCAAATTGGTCATCCGCCTGTTCGGCAGTCACAACCGCATGCAGCATTCTGGCGTGTTTCACCACATTGAACAGAATCTCCTGCAGGGAACGGTAGAAACAGACATACACCTCTTCGCTGACCGGTTTGAGCCCCGGCTCTGCGGTGAACTCGATCTCAAACCCGAACTTCTCCTTCATCTGTTGGCCAACACTGTCTACCGCGTCCGGAATACTTCCTTCTTTCACCCCCGGCACCGCGATCGTCCGCACCAGCGACCGGGTGAGCTGGATAGCCGATGAGAGCATGTCAGACGTTCGGCTCAACGCATCGGCAGCCACTTCGCCCCGGATCGAGGCCGATTGGCGCGCCACATCGAGTGTCATGCGCGAGGCGACCAGCACCTGCTGCAAATCTTCATGCAACACATGCGTGATCCGTTTACGCTCGCTCTCCTCGGCTTGAATCAGCCGTTCCGTCAACATACGCAGTTGGTCGGCATAACGCCGGACATCTTCCGTACGTTCTTTAACCCGGCGTTCCAAGGCCTGGTTAACGTCTTCCAGCAACTGTTGCGCACTTTTCCGTTCGGTAATATCAAGGACATGGCCGACCAATGCCGTGATGACGCCCTTCACGTACACTGCCCGACCGCCAGTCAACATCCAACGCAATCCCTCAGCCGCATGGCGGTATTGAACCTCCAGACGATATGCAGGGCGTTTTTATTTGAACGGTTTTTGTGCGGTGAGGGATCGCATGGCGTAC
>DAOTKE010000030.1:0-26564 GCA_035449085.1 Kiritimatiellia bacterium
CTCGCGAAAGTGACGGCAGGCGCGGACTGGATTCTCGCCGACGAGTTGGGGGCCGCGGAATGGCATGACCGCGCCTGGCATACGGTACAGGACGGCCTCCGCGAATCCATTGCCGACCCGGAGGGCGTGGCCGCGATGAAAAAGGAGCCGCTCGTGAAGTTCGTCGAAGGGCTCATGCTGGGCGGCTTTGCGATGCAGGATATGCAGAGTTCGCGGCCGGCCTCAGGCGCGGAGCACATGTTCAGCCACATCCTTGAAATGCGCAACCACATGTACCTTGGTGACAACGTGCCGCATGGTTATCAAGTGGGGGTGTACACGCACTTCATGTCGAAGCTCTACGAAAAGATGCTGGCGTTCGACTACACCGAACTTGATGTGGACGCCTGCGTCGCCGCATGGCCGGACTGGCCCGCCGAAGAGGCCGTCGTGGATAAGATCTTTGAAGGAACACCTTTCGCCGAAGTCGGCAGAGTCGCCACTAAGAGGAAGTACGTGGACAAAGCGGGCCTTCGCGCCCGGTTGTCAGATGTTAAACGTCGTTGGCCTGTCATCAAGGCCCGTCTTGAGCAGCAGGTTCTTCCGGCCACGGAGATCGAGCGCAGACTCAGGGCAGTCGGTGCGCCCGTCCATCCCGAAGAGATCGGTGCGACGCGTGAGCAATCGCTCCTGGACGTCATGATCGCCGCGCACATGCGTGACCGTTACAACGCACTTGACTTCCTCTACGCGACAGGTCAGATAAGCGCTTTCGCCCGCGACGCGTTTGGGCTTTGATGTGCGTAGCGTCGTAATCGGTGGCACTGTAAGGGCACTGAACTTCCCTGACAGACCACATTGTCCCCGAATTCGACGATACGTCGGAAAAGCTGAACGACCTTCGGTTCGCATGCACTTGGCTGGCCCGCATCACAAATGGTTGTGACCCGACGGCCAGGGACTCGCTCCAATGAGCCTCGCGGACCATCTGCCCCGCCTGCATCCTGCGCGCCAAATTCTCTTCGTACCATTCTGCCAGGCTCTCCGTGTTTCCCGCGCCTAGGCACTCGAGAAGCCGGTCTCGATTCAGGATGCGGTATCGTTGGCGTTGGCCGAGAAGCTCATCGTGACTGCACCACTTCCACTCGCGTGGATGGGTGACTGCGCCGGCACGGACCATGTTCATGTTGATGTACACGAGGCAGTTCAGAAGATGTCGGCCGTTTTCCACGGCCGTACAATGGAACGGGTGTTCCCACATGGATCCTGTGCGCTCCTTGCGCACATTGTAACGCTTTGCCGTGGCACCGGTCACCAGATGCATGAAGCGGCTGATGGCAACCTCGTCATCGGCATGCGCCAGCACATGAATATGGTTGCGCGTCATGCAGTTTGATTACTGGCGCGGCGGCCGCGGCGACGCCGACGGTGTGGTATTGTGCGGACAAGGGCGTCGACCGCGACGCGTCGGGGCGCGTGACGGTCTGGCGCAACCAGGGTTCGCTGGGATCCGCGGCGGATCTTGCGGGCAAGGGGGCCGCGTGGGCGGCTGATGCTCATGCGGGGAAGGGCGCCGTGCGGTTCGACGGCACGGGCCACCTCCAGACGCGCGGACCGACGGATCTCGGCTTCTCCGCGAAGGGGGGAACGTGGTTCTGCGTGTTCGACGTTCCGGAAACGGCGACCCCGGACGACCGGGTCAACCGCGGTGTGTTCGGGCTCGCGCCGTCGCCGAACGGATCCCGCACGGGACTCTTCTTCCCGCATGGCAGCGGCGGACTCCATCTGCGCTTCTGGGCGCTGGGGTCCGTTGACGGCCTGCCGTCGAGCACGAAGAAGCCCATGCTGATCGCGCGTGCCGCAACGGGCACGCCCTGGGCGGGTGTTCTGCACGTGGGGCATTTCTGCGGGTTCCCCTGGGCGAAGGACTTCGTGGGAGACGTGGCGGAACTGCGGTTCTACGGCGCGAAGCTGACGGACGCCGAGATCGAGGGCGTCAAGCGCGAGCTCGCGGCGAAGTGGGACGCGGTCGAGCCCGGCAACGACCCCTCCCTGCTGCACGGCGCGCCGCGCGTGCAGGCGAAGGCCGAGTTGATCTGGACGCGTTCAATCTGTCCGTCGAAGGACCGTTACATCGGCTGGCCGACGATCTGCCGCACGCGGGACGGCGAACTGCTCGCCACCTTCTCCGGCGACCGCGAGGAGCATGTCTGCCCGTGGGGCAAGGTGATGATGGTGCGCTCAAAGGACGGCGGCGAGACGTGGAGCGCACCCGTCATCATCCACAACAGCACGGTCGACGACCGCGACTCCGGCATCATGGAACTCGCGGACGGCACGTTCGTCGTGACGTGGTTCTCTTCCATCTGCTTCGCCGGGAACCGGAGTCGTCTTGATTGGTGTCGTCACTTCGAGAAGATTTCGCAGGACGAGCTTGTGCGCGACGTCGGGTACTTCACGCGCCGTTCGACGGACCGCGGCCGAACATGGGAGCCGCCGGTACGAACGCTTGGTAGCGCGAACCATGGTGGCATCCAGCTCAAGAGCGGACGCCTCGTGATGGTCGGGCGCTTCCACAACGCGGAAGGTAACCTGGTGAAGGGATTTGACGATCCACGCCTGAAGCTCGGCAATCACGCCCTTACCGTGGAGGTGAGCGATGATGGCGCACGAAGCTGGCGTCTTCTCGCGACGATCCAGCCGCAGGCGCCCTACGAACTCAACAAGTTCCACGAGCCGTATCTCATCGAACTCGACGACGGTACACTTCTCGCGCAGTTCCGCTATCACGGGGGAACCCGTCGCACGCTGCAGAGCGAGTCGTCGGACGGCGGCAAGACGTGGGCTCCGATCCATGAGACCGGTCTCATCGGTTATCCGTCCCATCTTCTCAAGCTGAAGGACGGGCGTCTGCTCTCCACCTACGGTTGCCGCATCGGCGGGAAATTCGGCCAGCGGGCCGCGCTCTCGAACGACAACGGTAAGACTTGGGATGTCGAGAACGAGATTAACCTTTGTCTGGGATTCTCCGGCGATCTCGGCTATCCCTCGACCGTGCAGCTTGACGATGGCACCCTCGTGAGCGCCTACTATCAGGCGTTCCGTCCCGGCGAGAGCCCATCGCTCATGGCGACGAAGTGGCAATTGACCCCGTGATCGACCAGAACAGGGAGCCCAGGATCTAAACGGCGGGAGTTGACAGCAACCTTGTCGCATCACCATGATCCTCGCACATCCCTACCGCTGGCCTATAAATTGACAGGATGACATGATTTAACAACATTATGTTAATCATGTCATCCTGTCATAAACATATTCCAGAGCTTGTTCCCGACCCTGTCGGGTGGTGCGCGAACCGATTACACTCCGGGTAAAAGCAAGTCGCCGCGCCATGAGACCCAGTTATTGAGACTGGCTCACGGCACGGCGAATGGTTGTCGCAGTTCAGAATGACTGGGCTGCGCGGGCGATTAAATCTGCAGGTCTTCGAAGATCGTCTCGATCTTCGCCGCAGCCTTCAGGCCTTCGATGTATTTTTGAACCGCTTCGCGCGATTTGCCCTGCTTGAGCTGTTCCGTCACCTGCTCAGCGGTCGGAACCGGCTGCGGCTGCTGCATCTGTTCGGTTTTCACCAGAATGTGCGACGCCGTGACGGACTCGGGTTTCGCCGGGATGTCGCCCTGCGCGGCGGTCGCCGGCGACTTGGCCGTGACCTTGATCAGGTGGTATCCGAATTGGGTTTCGACAATGTCGCCGACCTTGCCGATTTCCTGCGAGAACGCGGCATCCTCAAAGGGCTTCACCATCTGACCGCGGGTGAACTCACCCAGATCGCCGCCTTTTTGTCCACTGGGGCAATCGGAATTGGCTTTGGCCAGCTCGGCGAAATCGGCGCCGTCCTCAAGCTGCTTCTTGATGCTCGCGATCTTGTCTTTCTTGGCGGCCTTGTCGGCATCGAGATTCTTGTTCTTCTCGGCGATCTCCGCATTGCTCTTTTCAATATCGGCGATGGCTTTCTTCACTTCCGCGTCGTCGATCTTGATGTCGGCCAGCACAGCCTTCTGGATGAGCTTGTCGATGAGCATGCCGTCTTCGAACTCGGCCCTGGCGGCCTCTTCGCCCAGCGGGGACTCTTTGAAATACTGTTCCGGCGTTATGTTTTGGGACTTCAGCGCCTCTTCCATTTTGCCGAGCTGAGTCTTGCGGTCTTCTTCGGTGACGGTGATGGACTGCTTTTTGGCCTCGTCGATCAGCAGCGTCTTCATGATGAAGCTGTAGACCGCGCGCTGCTGGAAGAAGTCTTTGGCCTGTTCCATCTGCCCGGCCGGCACATTCTGCGATTTCAGCAAGGCGCTGACCACCTTGTCCATGTCTTTGCGCAGATATTTCGTGTCGTTGACCGAGGCGACGACCTCGTTCGGGTCGGCGGCCGGGGCGGTGGCTGCGGGCACAGCAGGATTTTCGGCGGTCTTCACCGCCTCAGAACCTTTTTTGCAGCCAGTTGCGACCATCAGCGTGGAGGCGAGGGTCAGGCTGAACAAGGGGGCGCACTTCATGGTATCTTCATCTCCTATCACGCAGGTCTCTGCGCAGGTGTTGTGTCTAACATCTCCCAAGTGACACGACGGACAGCCGAGGGTACTTCGAGATGAAACGTCATAAACATACCAAGAAATCGGGATAAGCCAAGGAGAAGATTGGCCTGGCGGTCATTTTTTGGGGCGGTCAGGACTTGTGCCGCCGTCTCAAACTGCGGGGCACCGGAGAGGAGAAGGAAGAGATCACGGACGCCTCGGGGCAAAGGCAAGGTCGCCTCGCCGGGCTGATGTTGTGCCACATGAGGGCAGACCAGCCGTCCGGAAGGCAAGGAGAAGCGCAGCCACTTCCGCTCGTCCGGATGGCAGTGCGGGCAGGGACGAAGATCCGGCAGAAGTCCCATTTGCCGCAGGCAATGCGTTTCATACCAGAGCAGCAGGGCACGCAGATCCGTCTCGGATTCATGGCAAAGCCGGTCGAGGGTCTGACTCAGCAACGCGAAGAGGCCGTCCGACTCTTGCTGGCCGGGCACCGTGCGTGACGTGAGGTCACACAGGTAGGAGGCGGCCACGACATGCCGCCAACTCCTCCGCAACGGTTCACGCAGATCGCGTGGCACACATTCCCGAATCGCATGAATCCCCTCATGCTCGCGCCGATAAAAGAGCAGGTCGCAGGTATAGAAAAGGTCGTACTGTCCCAGGAACGCGCTTTTGGGGCGGCAGGCCCCCTTGACCGCTGTGACGACACGGCCATAATCCGGCGTGAGCCACGTCACCATGTGGGAGGTTTGCGACCAGGGGCGGATGTGCAAGACGATTGCCCGTGTCTGGATGATCAAGGCGGCGGTCCTTTCGGGCGGATCACACAAGTTCGCGCAGGACGGCATCGCACACCTCGCGCCCGCACGCCGTCAGACACCAGCGGTTACCCTTGCGCTCGACGATGCCGTGGGTGGACATCTCGGTGAGGCGTTGTTCCCAGATACGGGCCTGTTCGGTCCATGCGGGGAAACGCTGCGCCTCGCTGGCAGGATCGATCCCTTCGCTCAGGCGCAGGGCAAAGATCACGCGTTCGGCCGCGTCCTCGGCGGCGTCGAGCGCGGTTATGGATCCCGGCGGCACGGCGTTGTCGTGCAGGGACCGGATATACTCTTCCAGATCCTCGCTGTTGGTCCAGCGCGTTTGGCCGACGCGCGAAGCCGCGGCGGGGCCGAGGCCAAGGTAGTCATGGCCACGCCAGACCGCCAGATTGTGGCGGCATTCGAACCCCGGAAGCGCGTAATTGGAAATTTCATAACGCGCGAAGCCGGCCCCGCCGAGTGTCGACTCGGCCTGTTCAAGCGCGGCGAGTTGAGCGTTGTCGTCGGGGAGTTCTAGACCGGCCGCGACCTGTACCGCCAACGGCGTGCCGGGCTCCAGGGTCAGCGCGTAAACCGAAAGGTGCTTGAGCGAAAGGGACATGGCGCGGTCGAGGGTCTCCCCCCAGAGTGAAGGGGTCACGCCCGGCAGACCGGCGATCAGGTCGATGCCGGTGTTCTCGAACCCGGCGTCCTGGGTGCGTTTGACGGCCGCGATGGCACCCTGGGCATCATGCCGCCGACCCATTTGTGCCAGGGTCGTGTCGTCAAAGCTTTGCACGCCGATACTGATGCGGTTCACGCCGATGGCGGACAACGTCTTGAGCAGGGCATTTGAAACCGAGGCCGGATTGAGTTCCACGGTCCATTCTTCGAGCGTGTCGAGGTCGAATCGTTGCGCCAATGCATCGGCCAGCCGTTTCAAGCCCTCACAGCCCAGCATGGCCGGTGTGCCGCCGCCCATGTACAGGGTTCTCAACGTGCCTTCGGCCAACTCCGGCTGACGGGCCAGGCGGCAATCGTATTCGCGCGCGGGCAGCGTGCTGTAGAGGTCGATCACACTGGGTGCCGCAACGACCGAAAAAAAGCCGCAATAGTGGCACTTGCCGTCACAGAACGGAACATGGATGTAAAGGTGGCTTGGCATGTCGTGTCAACGTTTATGCGAGTTTCTCGAAAACACCGAGCAAAATACCATAAGTTTGCGGGATGGGGGAACCCCATATCTGGCAAAGTGAGGAAAAGTGAGGAATGAGGATTTAGGAATTGGGAGTTGAAGCGCACCTGCGGGAATCCTGCGGTTGACGCGGGCGCGCCCGGTGTGAGAAACTCACCGCGTTTGTCTGAGCGTCTGGCACGGCGATGACGGCATGTGCGGCCCGACTGAAATGGGGATGACGATATGGCGGTGAAGGTTGACGGGGTTGAAATCACAGAACAGGAAATTCAGGCCGAGGTCGAGGCGTTGCGTCCCGAGTATGTCGAATACGTGCGGCAGCAGGGCGGGGAGCCGAGCGACGCGCAGGTGCGCGAGTGGGCGATCGAGAATCTGATCGAAGGTGTTTTGTTGCGGAATGAGGCGATCAAGACCCAGCCTGTGCCGAGCGAAGAGCGGATTCGTAAGGAACTGGAAGCGGCCGACTATTCGGCATTGCCTGAGGAGCGTCGGGCTGAACAGGCGCGTGTCAATCTGCAGCAGCGCAGGCTGATCCGCGAGATCCGTAAGGGTGTGAAACCGCCGACCGACGATGAGATGCGCGCGTTCTACACGGAGAATCCGAAATTATTTGTGGCGCCCGAGGCTTTGCGACTCTCGCACATCTGTCGCTTTGTTGATCCGGCCAAGCGGGCGGACGAGTTTCTCGAGCTGCTGCGCATCAAATCCGAGATCGAGCAGGGCCGGCTCTCATGGGTTGAGGCGGTGAAGGCCTATTCCGACACAGTGGAGCGCGATGGAGGCATGTTCGCGACCGTGGTGCGGGGTGATCTGCCCAAGGCGACGGAAGAGGCCCTGTTTGCGCTGGAACCGGGCACGATCAGTGACGTGATCGATCTGGAGGCGCGGACACTGCATCTTTTCATGCTGTTGGAGCGGTTGGAGCCGCTGCAGATGCCGTACGAGGCCGTTGCGGGCCGACTCAAGTCCTCGCTGTTCGAGCAGGCGTGCCAAGACGCGCTGAACGCGCGTCTGGATATCCTGAAGGCGGCGGCGGTGATTGAGGGTTGGTCGCCTTCGCCAGAGCCTACGGCTGCTCAATAGTTGCTTCCGCACGTTTCGCCGCTTCGGTAAGCAGCGGCACGATCAGCGGCGGACAGGTGGCGGCGTACGCGGGGATGTCCTCTCGCCGCGATGAGCGCATGAGCGCCAGGCAGTAGGCCGCGCTCTGTGCCGCGCTTCTGGGACGCTCGATCCAGCGGAGTTTCTCGTCCGCCGTAAGGTCGCGGATCGCGATATCGATGCCGCGTCCATTGGCCTCGACGCTGATCACGCCGTTCTGAACGCTGCGCGGGATCACGGTACGTTGCCTCCCGTTGCGTTCGAACATCAGAGGCTTGCCGATCTGTGCGTGCAGGTAGGCCACGACCATGTCGTCGATCTCCGGCATGCTGGAGAGGAACTCAATCAGACGGGACTTTTCTTGAAAGCGGGCGGTGTCGGCCTGTAGCACGCGCAGGGCGGCGGCAGGCGAGCCGGTGGCCAGAGCATCGGCCAGGCGGGAGGCCAACGCGTCAGGAATACCGGAAGGCAAGGCCATCTCCTGTACGGGGGCGTCCTGGGGCGCGGGGGCTGCCGCTGCGTCGGCGATTGTCGGCGTGGTGGGAACGGCGGGTGACGGAGTAGGGCGCGGCGCCACCGGCGCGACTGGCTCGTCGGACGAAGTGTCGGCCTCGTCGGGTCGGCTGGCCGGTGCGGTATCGTTGGGTTGGCCGATCTGAGTGACAACCTTCTGGGGCAAATCGGCAAGGATCTGCGCCAGATGCGGCAACGGGCTTTCGGCATCGTTGTCGGCCGATTGCGGGGGCGCCTGCCAGACTGCACGGAACCAGAAGAGGGCGACCAACCAAAACAGGAGCACCATCCAGCACGCGAATTCTTGGGCCCGTGCCTCGCGCCGGATTTCGCGGGTGTGTTCCTCCTGGATGTTTTTGGACTGGTAGGCAGCCAGACGGCCGCTGGTGCGGCGAGTGGGTTTGAGCCGGATTTGCGGTTCGCCTTCCTGTGCGTTCGGTGTGGGGGAGGTCTTGTCGTCGAAAGCCTCGATCGTGCTGAGATACTCCTCGCCCGGACAGACGCACCCCGGCTGGCTGCCGGCAAGCAGGAGACGGATGTCCTGCAGAACAGCCTGCCAATCGGGATAGCGGTTGTTCGGGTTCTTCATCATCAGGCGGTGAAGCAACCACGAGAAGGAACTGGGTAGTGCCGGGTTCAGATGATGCGGCGGCGGAACCTGCTGCTTGACGTGCGCGGCGAGGATGGAGACCACATCCTGGTTCTCGAACGGGACTACGCCGGTGGACAGATGATAGAGCACGACGCCCAGCGCATACATGTCTGATTGGGTAGTGAGCGTGTGAGAGCCCTGCGCCTGCTCAGGCGAAAGATAACACGGCGTCCCGACGATGTTGCCGCCGTCCATGGCGGTGGCGTTGACGCCGGGACCGGCTTGGATGGCCAGGCTGAAATCGGTGATTTTGGCCACGCCGCGCACCGCAAGCCGGATCGTCGAACTCTTCAGGTTGCGGTGCACAACATGTGCCGTCTCCCACAACTGCTCAAGGCTTGAGATGAGCGACGCCGCAATACGCAGCACGCGCTCCACCGGCAAGGGTCCGCTGATGTTCACCAGTTCTTCCAGCGTCGGCCCCTCGACATGCTCCATGACGACATAGTGCAAACCTTCGGTGCTGACGATGTCGAAAATCGACGCAATCGACTCACTCTTGATGCGTGAAACGATTCGGGCGATGGTCAAAAAGTGCGAAACGACAGCAGGATCGGCGGCGGCTTCCGGTTTCAGTATCCGCAAGATGACCGTCCGCTCCAAGGTCCGCTGCACGGCCTTCCATGCAACGGTCTGACTGGTCTCGTCGACGGCCTGGATAAGGGTGAAGCCCTGCTGTTCTATCAGATCAAGATTCACGGCAAAGTCCATATCAAATGAGCATTCAGAACTTTTCACTTTAACAGGTTCGGCGCATCGGGGGAAGGATGCTTTTTGCGCATCTTCGGGGTTTGGAGTTTGACTCTCGCGACGGAGTTGGTAAACTATGGTACTCATACGTGATCTTTATCAGTTGTATCCGGAAGGAAGTGCCGCAGTGAGTGTCGTTCAACCGTTACTCGACCTGCAGGAAATCGATGGCCGCATCCGAGACCTGCAGCAGGAAATCCGTGACATTCCGCAGCGCAAAGCCCAAGAGCAGGAGCGTCTGAATGGCGCCCGCGAAGCTTTGGCCCGCGCGCAGGCGGAATTGAAAAACGCCCAGTTGAGAGTCAACGAGGCGGAATTGGAGGTCAAAGCCCGTCGGGATAAAATCCAGGCCCTGAAACAGAACCAGGTCCTACTCAAGACGAACAAAGAGTTTCAGATGTACAACCTCGAGATCGCCAAGATCGAGGGTGAGATCGAGAACTACGAGTCGCGTCAGATTGCGGCGATGGACGACGTGATCCCCGTCAAGCACCGCGTTGCCGAAGCGGAAGCCAAGCTGAAGGAGGATCAGGCGATTGTCGACGGTTACACCGCCGAATTGGATGAGCGGCTGGCCGCCGTCCAAAACGAATTGATGGCTGTTGAAGCGGAACGCGTTGAAGCGGTCAAGAAGGTGTCGCCCCAGTTCATTCTCTATTACGAGCGCCTGCGCACCAAGCGTTGGCCTGTGGTGGTGAGTATCGGTGCGGACTGTGTCTGTCACGGTTGCCACCTGGTGCAGCCGCCATCGGTGGGTCAGATGGTGCGGCGTAACCAGGGGATCGTGGCCTGCCAGATGTGCGGTCGCATTCTCTATATGAATCCGTGATAGGCACACTCGTAAGAGGGTGCCTTTTTTGATGGAAATAATCGGCCCGGAGGAGTCCGCCACAGCGGGCTTCTCACGGTTCGGGCTGCTGCGTAGCTTTGCTTTGCGGTGGCCGCACGGGGAGTGACCGGTCGCTCCTGCTTCGGCAGGGGAGGAAAGTCCGGACTCCGCAGGGCAAGAGGTCCGGTCGTCAAGGCCGGAGAGGTGCTGCCAGATCGGCGCCGACGGAAAGTGCCACAGAAAACAGACCGCCCGGCGTTCGCGCCGGGTCAGGGTGAAAAGGTGGTGTAAGAGACCACCGGGCGGTCGTGAGAGCGCCGTCGCAGGGCAAACCCCCTCTGGAGCAAGATCAAATAGGGGATCCGAGATGCGGCCCGTGTCGCTCTGGTGTCAAAACCGGATAGGGTCCCGGGTAGATTGCTCAGATGAATGATCGGAGCCGCCTTCGGGCGGTGAACAGAATCCGGCTTATTCGCCCCCGTGCGGTCACCGCATCTTTTTTGTGTGCCTCTGGCTGTTGGGGGCAGCGTTATCGAAATCGCTATCGGGATCGGGATCGCGGTAGCGATTTGGATGAAACCCATTCCCGACAAGGCGGTTGAGGCGACGGAACTGGCGGGGACATGTGCCGAGGCCCTTGGATGGGAATACCTGCGGGCTGCCTTCGGGTTATGAGCCGCTTCGTCCTATCCCCCGTGATCTCGTGATCTTTTCCGTGATTGGCGTCCCTGAGTCAATATGGTACCTTATGTCGGCGTGACCCACGGAGTAGCTTGCGATGGAGAGATATGGCGAGTTTTGAAGAGATTATCGGAAAAAGTTTGGTCTGTCTGAATCTGACAGAAGAGGATGGGCCGTACGTTGTTACGGCCCTGATTGATAAGGCGGTGCAGGAGGGACTACTGGCTCCTGAACACCGCGACACCGCGATCAAGGCGGTTCTCAATCGGGAGCAAAGCGCCTCAACCGCGTTACCCGACGGTATCGCCTTGCCGCATGGCCGTATTGATTGTGTTCAGGACATTGTGTGCCTGCTCGGCATCCACCCGCAGGGAATAGCATTCGGTGCCCCCGACAATCAGGCCACGCACGTCTTTGTTCTGTTACTGGTGCCGGCGACGGTCGCCTGTAACCATATTCACTTTCTGGCCAAACTCAGCCGGCGCCTCATGGAGGCCTCGGTGCGTAATGAGCTGTTGGCGGCACGGACGCGGGAAGACGTGTTGAGGACCATTTTGAGTTTTTCTGAAGAAGGGACATTTTGATGAAGCCGTTGATGGTCTGGGGGGGGGACGCGTTTTCGCAGTTCCGGCTGGATGCGTTGTCCGAGAAGATCTCTGCCGCGCTGTCCTCACAAAAAACCGTCAGGATTGAGGCGCGATTCGTCTATCTGATGGATGAGGCGCGACCGCTTGATGACCCGACGCTGGAGCGCGCGTGTGCCTTGCTTGGAGCGTCACAGTGCGAACCATCGTCGGGCGGTTTTTTTGTGACGCCGCGCAAAGGGACCATCTCTCCCTGGTCGTCCAAGGCGACCGACATCTTCCGCAATTGCGGGCTGACCGACGTGAATCGCGTGGAACGCGGTGTGCGTTTCAGGGTCTTTGCGCAGGAGACGGAGCTGCCGCTCACGGCGTTACGTCCCGCTTTGAACCTGCTGCATGACCGCATGACGGAGGGCGTCTATCTCGAGCTGGATGACCTCTTCGAGCACCGTCCGCCGGCGCCGGGTCGGGTCTTCGATGTGCTGTCCCAGGGGCGTGCCGCGCTGGATGCCGCCAACCGCGACATGGGGCTGGCGCTCAGTGATGATGAGATTCGTTACCTGTACGACAATTACACCAAAGCCGGCCGCAACCCGACCGACACTGAATTGGTGATGTTCGGCCAGGTGAACTCCGAGCACTGCCGGCACAAGATTTTCAATGCCGAATGGATCATTGACGGTGAACGCAGGGAGCCGTCTCTGTTCCAAATGATCCGCCACACGCATGCCTGCACCCCCAACGGCACTCTGGTGGCCTACAAGGATAACTCCGGCGTCATGGAGGGGTTCCGGGCTGTCGGCTTTGTGGTTGATCCCGGCACGCGCACCTACCGCTTTGAAGAGGATCAGATTGACATCCTCATGAAGGTCGAGACCCACAACCATCCGACCGCGATCTCGCCCTATCCCGGGGCCGCAACCGGTGTGGGCGGCGAGATCCGCGACGAGGCTGCGACCGGAACCGGCTCCAAGAGCAAGGCGGGCGTTGCAGGGTTCATGGTCTCCAACCTCCGCGTGCCGGGCTTTGAAATGCCGTGGGAAAAACCGTTTGCGGCGTTTCCCAATCGTCTGGCGTCGCCGCTTGCCATCATGCTGGAAGGGCCGATCGGCGGCGCGGCGTTCGGCAATGAATTTGGCCGTCCGCAACTGTGCGGCTTTTTCCGGACTTACGAGGAGATGGCGGCAGGCCGTTACCGTGGCTACCACAAGCCGATCATGCTGGCTGGTGGCATGGGCAACATCCGTCGCAGCCAAGTCTACAAGAAAGAGGTGCCGCCGGGGGCGCTGATCGTGCAGTTGGGCGGTCCGGCGATGCGTATCGGTCTGGGTGGCGGCGCGGCCTCGTCCATGGCCACCGGCAGCAATGATGAGGCGCTGGACTTCGATTCGGTGCAGCGCGGCAATGCCGAGATGGAGCGCCGCTGCCAGGAGGTCATCGACGCCTGCGTGGAGCTTGGCGACAAAAATCCGATTCTCAGTATTCACGACATCGGCGCGGGCGGTCTTTCCAACGGCTGTCCGGAGCTGGTCGAGAAGACCGGGGCGACCTTTGAGCTGCGGGCCGTGCACAACGAAGAACGCTCCATGAGTCCGATGGAAATCTGGTGCTGTGAGGCCCAGGAGCGGTATGTCTTGGCGATCGCGCCGGAGAACCGCGAGCTTTTCGAACGCCTGTGCGCTCGCGAACGTTGTCCGGTGGCCTTCATCGGCGTCGCGCGCGATGATCAGCGCCTGGTGCTTAACGACAGCCATTTCAACGACCGCCCGATCGACATGGACATCCGCGTGCTGCTGGGTAAGCCGCCGCGCATGGTGCGCGAGGTCGCGCACGGTGCTGAAAAACCGGCGCCGTTGGCATTTGACGGCGTCACGCCGCAGGCGGCGCTCGAGCGTGTGTTGCAGATGCCTGCAGTGGCCGACAAGACGTTCCTGATTACGATTGCGGACCGTACGGTCACCGGGATGGTGCACCGCGACCAGATGGTCGGGCGCTACCAGCTTCCGGTCGCCGACAACGCGGTGACGATCACCGGTTACTGCGCCACGACCGGCGAGGCAATGGCAACCGGCGAGCGTACGCCCGTCGCGTTGGTCGACGCGCCCGCTTCGGGACGTATGGCGGTGGCTGAGGCGATCACCAATATCGCCAGTGTCAATATCGGCCCGATCCACGCCGTCAAGCTCTCTGCCAACTGGATGTGCGCGTGCGGCGAGGCTGGCGAGGACGCCAAGCTTTTCGATACGGTGGCGGCGGTGGGCATGAACTTCTGTCCGCAGCTCGGCGTGTCGATCCCCGTCGGCAAGGATTCGCTCTCGATGCGCACGGTGTGGCAGGATGCGAACGGCGTTTCGCACCGTCAGGTCGCGCCGCTGAGCCTGATTGTCAGTGCTTTCGCGCCGGTGCAGGATGTGCGTAAGAGCGTGACGCCCGATCTCAAGCCCGGCGCCAGCGAGCTGTTGCTGGTCGACCTCGGTCGCGGCCGCAATCGCCTGGGAGCCAGCGTGTTGGCGCAGGCGTACAATCAGGTCGGGGACGAAACGGCGGATGCCGATGATCCTGCATTGTTGCGGCGTTTCTTCGACGCGATGCAGGTGCTGGTGGCCGAAGGTGCTTTGTTGGCGTATCACGACCGTTCTGACGGTGGCGTCGTGGTGACGCTGGCCGAAATGGCGATGGCGGGCGGACGCGGCGTGGAGGTTGATTTGCCCGGACAGCATCCGCTGGCCGTGTTGTTCAGTGAAGAGCCGGGCGCGGTCTTGCAGGTGGCGGATGGTGCGCTGGATCGCGTGATGGCGGTGCTGGCCGATCATGGACTGGCGGACGCGGAGATTGGCGTGCGCATCGGTCGGCCGACCGACGACTGCCGCTTCCGCGTCGCGGTGGGCGGGCAAACAGCCGTGGAGACGACGCTCACTTGGTTGCGGCGGACCTGGTCGGCGCTGACCTGCCGCATGCAGGCGCTGCGCGACAACCCGGTTTGTGCGTGGCAGGAGTATGACAACGCGCTGGACGAGACGGATCCTGGCATGCAGTTCGCGGTGACGTTCGATCCGGACGCTCTGATTGGCGTCAGTGTGCAGCAGCGGCCGCGCATGGCCGTGCTGCGTGAGCAGGGGGTCAACGGGCATGTCGAAATGGCTGCCGCTTTCGCGCTGGCCGGTTTCGAGTCGGTTGACGTGCACATGACCGATCTGCTGGAAGGGCGCGTCGATCTGGCGACCTTCAACGGTCTGGTGGCGTGCGGCGGATTTTCGTACGGCGACGTTCTGGGGGCCGGTTCGGGCTGGGCGCGCAGCATCCTTTACAACGCGCGGCTGGCCGAGATGTTCAAGCGGTTCTTTGAGCGGCCGGACACGGTCACGCTGGGGGTTTGCAACGGCTGCCAGATGGTGTCGCAGCTCAAGGGGATCATTCCGGGCGCCGAGCACTGGCCGCTGTTCCGGCGCAATCTGTCCGAACAGTTTGAGGCGCGCTATGCGACGCTTGAGGTTATGGAATCGCCCTCGGTGCTGTTGAAGGGCATGGCGGGCTCGCGGCTGCCGATCGCGGTGGCGCACGGCGAAGGCCTGGCGGTCTTTGAATCGCCGGAAGACGAGGCGCAAGTGATTGCGGCGCTGCGCTATGTGGATGGGCGCGGTCAGCCGACCGAGCGTTACCCGTGGAATCCGAACGGCTCAAGGGGCGGACTGACCGGCTTCACCACGCGCGACGGTCGCGCGACGATCCTGATGCCGCACCCGGAACGCGGTTTCCGTTCGGTGCAGCTCTCGTACCGTCCCGCCGATCTCTTCACCGGCGAGGCGGGCCCCTGGATGCGGCTCTTCCGCAATGCGTATGCGTTTGTTGCGCAGCGGGGATAAAGCTGAGGAAGCGCAGTTTTTTCTCACACGAAGGCACTAAGGACACAAAGGTTTCATATAGAAATTCCTTCGTGACCTTCGTGCCTTCGTGTGAGATTGAATGGGTGGGCTGTGCCCGCGTCAGTCGTAGGAGCGGAAACGTTCGCGCAGCAAACGGTATAAGCCGTGCATGCCTGTTGGCCAGAGGCGAGTAGGGGTGGCCGCCTCGAGCGCGGTTTCGACATCGTCAGGCAACTCGGCGAGGAAATCCAGTCCGGTGATGCGCTCGAGTTCGTCGATCGAGACGAGTGTGGATCTCGCATAGGCCCGGCGCCGGAGTGTTTGCGGCATATAGACGGCGAATGCCGTCAGGCGTTCGCCGCGTTGCGCGGCCACGATCTGGTAAAAGGCGGTCGGGATGCCGATGCCGGAATGGAGCCGTTTGCCGTCCGGCGAGGGGATGGCACCGGTGATCACCCAGACCGTCCCGATGTTCTTCGGCCAGATTTCCGAAATGCGGTATTCGAGTTCGTACCAGGGGCCCCGATTCAAACTGGGCCGTTGCGGGCAGATGTTCGACGTCAGGAAGGTTTCAAGCTGCGCCGCTTTGCCATAGCGGGACGCGATGGCGAGATTGGGTACCAGATGGCCGCGGTCATATCCGCTCTTGGTGTACTCCTTGTGTTGCGGCGAACGTTTGGCTTGCGGATCAGGCTTGAAGCCGGAAGGTCGTGGCGGCAGTTCGGCGTAGGCCTTAGGGTACGTCCGGTAAGCGGCCCACAGGGGATGTCGCAGTGCGGGCGAATATCCGACGACAAAACCCGTTTTGTGCAGGACGGTGATCTCGGCGGGGGCCGGTTCGCCGGTTCGCTTTGGCAGTCCGGCACAGGTGACGGTGCTGCTGGGCAGCGGCGTGGGATAGGGGACTTCAACATCCCGTCCGGTCAGTCCGAGTGCATCGGTGAGATCGGCCGAGGCATTGCCGATCCGCGCCACCCATTCAGCTAACGGCGGTGGCAGATACTGTGCCTGCACTTGTTGCCAGTACCGTGGTTGGTGGACATACCAGTTGGTCGCCAGTACTGTCAGGACAAGGAGTAGGCCGATCCAGCGGACGCAATGATTGGCTAGACGATAGCGTGCCATACACGGTCAGGTGGTTGATAAGACATAGGCATAACATTGGTTCAGCGCTTGCCGGAAGGCGAGTGGAGACCGCTGTTCTCGGCGTAAGGTTTCACGCCCCTGCCGAGCTAGCTCGGCCCCCAGACGGGGGTTGTTACACAGGCGCAAGATCCCCGCCGCAAATTCTGTCGGCACCGCGCGCGTAATCACTGCGTTTTCGGAGGAGAGGATCGCTCGGTTCGCCGGGGTGTCGGCCGCGACAATCGGCGTGCCGGACTTGAGGTAATCCAAGACTTTGATCGGCGCTGTCACACCGGCCCGGCGAGGCGAGACGAGCACATCCGAGATAGATAACAGCGCGGCAAGTTCAGTGGTCTCAATACGTCCCGGGAAGCAGACCGATTCCGCGATTCCGGCTCGATCCAGCGCCTCGTTCATGCGCCGAATTTCGGCGGCATCACCACCGACAACCACAAAGCGGGCTTTCGGACAAGCAGACAGCACATGCGGCATCGCGTTAAAAAAACAGGTCGAGTCCCTGAAAACGAGTGTAAGAACCAACACAGGTGATGAGTTTCGAGTCGGGCGCGGTCCGGTATCGAGCCATGGCGAGATGACGGGCGGCAGGCGCAACCTCTTCGTCGATCGCCGGAATGTCAGGGATCACACATGCGCGGCTGCGGCAGTTGAGTCGACTGAATAACTTGATCATCCCGGTGTCATTCCCGATGACGGCAGACGCCTGACGCAGGGCACGCCGTTCTAGAAGGCGGTGAAAGGCCTGCCAAAAACGTTTCAGACCACGCGAACGTTCTGAAACAAAATCTCCCGTACGCTCATACACCCATGGGGTTTTTGTTAAACGGCCGGCAATGCTTGTCACAATACCACCGTCATCAATGCCGTGCATGAGGGCATACGCATGGCGGTTACACGCGGCAACAGCTTTTGCGGCCATGACAACATCCGTGGCAAAACGGCGCAGCGAGGGCCCCGGCGGCAGGTTACGGCAGAAGGGCAGATTGGGTGTGGAAATGGAACGCACACCTGGCGGAATGTCAAGGGCCGCACTGCCCGGTGGGACTAGAAAATCAACCGTGTGCTCAAGCGCGACAAGGGCTGCGAGATCATGGCGCACACGATGGCTAGCCCCACACCACGGAGTGAGTGGCGTCGAGGTGACAAATAAAATACGGGACATGGTAGAAGGGGAGTCCGTCAGGACGACGGGTTTACCAATTTTCGGGCAATTCGATACGAATCGTTCGGCCTTTCATGGCGTCGCGCTGGGCCTGAGACGTAGCGTTGTCAGGAGTCGGAGAAGCAGCCCACAGCGTACCCGGTTCTGAGGCCGCGGGGACCAAGATGGGTGCGGCGCAAGCCGGACACTCGCTCTCTTTCCCGGACATTTCGACAGGCGCTTCGATTTCTTGATTGCACGCGGGACAGACAAACGAAACGAAAACGGTATCCGATGAATCTGCGCTCATAGGCACTCCAAAACAGCGTAGGGAAGCGAACGGGACATGGCGGTACTGTTGGCGCCATGCCCCGCCTTTTTTCAATAGTCTTTGTCGTCGGGTTGCTCGATCGTTTTGAGCAAACGTTCGACAATGGCGGTTGTCGAGAGCCCCTCTGAGTCGGCCGCGAAGTTCGCAATGATACGATGGCGCAGAACCGGAATCGCCGCTTTTACCACATCGTTGCAGCTTACGTGGATACGCCCTTCCAGAACGGCACGCGCCTTGGCGGCCAGCACAAGGAACTGGCCGGCGCGCGGGCCGGCGCCGTTTGAAACATACTTCTTGATGAAATCGGGGCTCTTTTCGTCCTGCGGCCGCGTGGCGCGCACAAGGCGGACCGCATATTTGATGACGTGGTCGGAGACCGGGATCTTGCGCACGACGGCCTGAAGCTGCAGCAGTTCGTCCTTGGTGATGACCTTCTGCGGTTGCTCACTTTTGGCTACGGTCGTGGCCTTGACCACGGTCTCTTCCTCGTCCTCCAGGGGATAGTCAACCCACAGATTGAACATGAACCGATCCTGTTGCGCTTCCGGTAACGGATAGGTGCCCTCCTGCTCGATCGGGTTCTGTGTGGCGAGCACAAAGAAGGGCGCGTCAAGCTTGTAGGTCTGATTACCGACGGTCACGCATTTTTCCTGCATGGCCTCTAGCAGAGACGCCTGGGTTTTGGGCGGCGTACGGTTGATTTCGTCGGCCAGCAGCATGTTGGTGAAAATCGGGCCCTTGATGAAACGGAAACTTTTCTTGTCCGTCACGGGGTCATGTTCCAGAATCTCGGTGCCGGTGATATCGGTGGGCATCAGATCCGGCGTGAATTGCACGCGCTTGAACTCCATGTCGAGCACCTTGGCGATCGTGGCACAAAGCGTGGTTTTGGCCATGCCGGGCATACCGACCAACAGGCCATGGCCGCCGGCAATGATGACCATCATCACTTGGTCGATGATGTCGACTTGTCCGATGATGACCTTGGCGATCTCAGCCCGGATCTTTTCGGAACGCAATGACATCGCCTTGACGAGTTTGAGATCCTCCTCCGATGCCCCCTGCGCCTTAAGCTCGCGTTTCCCTTGCTTTGCCGCCGGCTGCGCCTCTGCGGCGGGGGCCGGTTCGGCAGCACCGTCTGCGGCGGCGGGGTCGTCAATGAAAAGCAGGACAACCTGTCCGCCCAGGATGATCTGACATCCGCTATAAAGGACGGCCTTGCCCAGCGCCTCCCCATTGACCGTGGTGCCGTTTGAGCTGCCGAGATCTTCCAGCATCCACCCCTCCTCAACGGGGGTAAGCTGCGCATGCCGGCTGGAAATCGCCTCGGCGGGAATGCAGATGGAACACTTGTCGCTACGTCCGATCAGATAGGATTGGGTCGGATCGAGTTCGGTCAGCAACTGGTCGCCTTCGGGCTGTTGCAGGAATAGCTTTGCCATGTGTGTTTTCCTTTGTTGACGGACAGGGTTAACGAGATTCTTGGGGTTCCGCCGGGCTTCCCGGGACGGGATCGCTGGTCAATGTGATCGTGCCCAAGTCTTTCACGGAAGTCGCCACGCGGATGCCTTGCAACGACTTACAGAAATAGCCGGGGATCAGTCCTTTGGTGTCGGGCGGCCCCATTTCCTGACGTGTGATCTCACGCGTCTTCTTCATCTCCCAATGGGTGCCCAGCTTGCTGGTGCCGACGCTTTCCATCAGGCAGAGCTTGATACTGCGAATTTGGATATGCTTGAGGACATCAGCATTTTGCAGGGTGACCGGAAGCGTGCGGACCTCTTGTTCAAGCACGCGCGCCTTGCCGAAAGTGCCGGTTTGACCTTCGATACGGTGCTGATTCTTCACGTTGAAGAAGGGATTCGACTCGTTGACCTTTGCCTTGATCGCGAGTATGTCCTGTTCGGTCAAGGTGTTCGCTTCGCGTGAAAGCAGCAAGCCTTCGTAAAAACAGTTTTCGCACAACACAAAGAGATCATACTTGCCCGGGGGAAGCCCGTAGAAAGCGAACGAATTATTCGCACCCAACGAGGCGAGATAGACCTGGTTGGTCATGTCTTTGTTGATGTTTCGCGCATTTTTGGTGGAGTTCCCACCGTCGACGTCAGCCAAAGCGGAAATGTTGGGAAACTTCTGCGGCATGGCCAACACACCCAGTACCTCGGACGGGTTGCCGTCGATCATGCCACGTATGCCGCCGCCGGCCGAGGGATCTGTCTTCGTGTACAGGTTGATACTGACCTTGGTTTTACTGTAGGGCGACATGTTGCCGGGATCGATTTTGATCGCGGCACACACCAGCGAGGCCGCAAAAACGGCCAGCGATGCACCGGCTACACGACTGAAGCGGGATGTCAGGGTCATGGCGCGAGTACCTCCTTCATGGCGGCTTCATATGGATGCCCCGGGAATCGTTGGACAAAATCTGCGGCGATTTCTTTGACACGCGTCTTGTCATTGAGTTGCTGCAGGCACTCGATTTCCAGTTTCATGGCGTCCGCAAGTTGTGCGCTCATGGTAACGCTCTTGCGATAGGCCGCCAAAGCATTCACTGCGCGCCGCAGGTCACCGACGGCAAGGTAGACTTTGGCCTCGGCCATCGGATAATCGCCGGAAAGCTTGGAAGCGGGCGACTCATTCTCCCAGTCGGTCAACTTTTGAAAGGCCTCTGGCAACGCATCCTGCGCGAGGAAACTCGTGATCGTCGCGTACATCGATGCGTCGTGGACTGTGTAAATTTTCCAGTCATCTGCCTTCATACGGGAGGCGAGGCTTGGCATGGCTGGCCGTTTAGACGTTGCCATGGAGGTTGTGTTGGTCTCTGCATCGGCGTCGCGTCGCTTGCGCGGCCCGACATAGGTCAGGCGTCCACCGGCCGAGCCGATTTTATTGCGGCTTCTGTAGCGGTCCTGCGCATCCTTGTAAAACTTCAAGGCCGCGTCATAATTGCCCAGCGCCCGCTCGACGTCACCCTGCCGCAGCGCTGCAATATGCGTTTGATCGGGGGCGATCGCCGCCTCCTTCAAAAACGCAACCTCGTGCTTCGCCGCTGCGGGATTATGGATGTCGAACAGGTAGGCGCACACACGCTCATCCTTCCAGCGGAATTTGCGGGTGCTGTTCTTTTCGTTTTTCTCCAGCCGTGTGATCCAGCCCAGCAAAAGTTTGTCATTGCGCTGCAGGCGCAGCGTCTCGATGAACCGATCCTCCAGTGCCCAGCGCTCTTCAGGCGGCCGCTTTTGCAATGTATTGAAACTGCGGTCAAAGAGATCGAGCAGAATCGGGCCTGCACGATAGGGTTCGAGCAACTCAACCAGCATGCCCCAGTGGTCATTGCTCCAGTCGGCACATGGATCGGCCGGCGGCGGGACAGCCCGCATCATATCGTACAAGGCTTTGCGTACCATAAGCCGGTCGCTCTTGGTGTCCAGCGAGAGTGGGGGAGGTGTCCAGAAACAGCGCATGCGCACCGTTGTCCGGGCGACGCCATATTGATTTGAAACCGCGAGGGTGACGGGGAACGAGATTGTGTCGGGGTCGCCCGACACGAGCCAGTCGATCGCAGGTTCGTCGAAACGCTTGTTGGGCGGGAATTCCCACGTGACCGACAGTGTGTCGGACGGCGTTACCGCCGAGTACGAGAGCGCAAACAAAACCAAGGGCTTCTCGCCAATCCAGTAATATCCGAGACGATCATCATTGCCTTTGATCACCCCGGCGAGGCGTCCATCTTTGAATGCGATCTGTTTGATTTCTGCACGTCCGGACTGCGCAAGTCCAGAAACGTGTTCCGGCAGGCCGTCTTTGGTTTCCATGCCGGGGCGCTTCCAGCAGAGATTGATCTCCTGTGGGCCACTCTTTTCGAAGTGGAAGTAGTCGATGCGGTGGAGTCCAGGGCCGAGTTCGACCCAATCGCCACGCTGTCCCTTAGCACCGCCATGCCTCGTATGGATGCCGGGCCAACTGTGAATCGTCTTGCCGTCGATCGCGAATTCTGAACCCTCATCCGAAATCGTGCAGAAGTAAATGCGCTCCTTTTTCTCCAGGATAAAGGCCCCGACGATCCAAGTCGAAAAATCGTCATCGGGGCCAAAGGGATTGACCATCGAGCCGATCCCGTAATCCCACACGTCAAAAGAGGCCCCTTGAGCGGGCGGATAGTCCCGCGCCATGCGCTTGGCCACATCCAGACTGGCGTTGCCGTTTTTCGAAAAAAAGAAAGTCCCCGGAAACAGGCGTGTGCCGGTCGGCCGTTGCGGCGGATTGGCCGATGGGGTGATATAAACGGTCGCGGTTTTGCCGTCATCCGGCTGGGCAAACAATACGCCGAACCCGTCGATCGGCGAGTCAGCGACGATGATACTTTCCAATACCTTGCCCTGGGCATCACGCACTTCCGGGACACGGAACTTGCCGGGCAACAGACCGCCGTTGGGTATCTTCACGAAAACGCCCAGATCCGGATGATCCGGTTCACGTGATACGGACACGTCGACCCGCAGCGCCGCACCGGGCACGGCCCAGCGCTCTTGCTGCGCCCTGCCTTGTCCGGCCGCGAACAGCATGCCGAAAAGAATGAGGCGCTGAAGGTGCCGTACACCACGACATGTCTGCATTTTCTGGATGAGGGAAACGATCATCTCACAATTCTTCAACACCACACGACTCCTTACGCGGCGCATCTATACGCACACTATTGCATCTCACCGATCGCCTTGAAATAATCCGACACCATGTCGCGGTATTCGGCAGGGGCTTCGTCCGGTGATGCGGCGATCGCCTCATCGGCATTTTCCGTATTGCTGACAGCCCCCATGTCCGCGCTGCCGATCCCGTTTTCAAGCGAGGTGTAGGTGGTGCTGAGGGCTTGCAACGCTTTCTTGTGCAGCTCGGCGATCATCGCCGGCGAAGCGTTCTGTTTCTGCAGCAGGTCGATCTGCTTGCTGAACTCGATGTACTTTTTGAGATCGTATGTCCGCAGATTATTGAGCTGCGCCTGGGCGTACACCGCTTCGGCGTTGCGGGTCAACTGGGCACGCGTGCTCTCGGCGGAGTCGGCCCCCACCTTGGTGTCGCGCCGCGTGGCGCCTTCACCGCCCTCCATGCCCTTGTCCTGCGAGTAACCGGAGTTCTTGCCGCCACCCGTGGCGACCGCATCCGAGTGCCCCTCCTCTTCAACGTCACCGGATTGATTGGAGTCCTGCGTGCGGCGCTTGTCAAGGTTCCTGTCGCCCTCGTTGATCTTGCCGGAACGCGACATCACCTCGCCGTCGGCCATGCCTTGCCGTCCGACCTGCGAACGGCCGTCTTGATCCTTGTGGTCAGGGCGGTCGTTGCCGGATTTACCTGCGGCACTGTAGCTGACGGTTTCGCCCTCGGAAATGCCCCAGCCCATGTCAATGTTGGCCATGCCCTGATTGGTCACGGAGTCGTCGGCCTTCTCCCTTTGTTCCTCTTCCTGCTCCAGCAGATCGCCGATGATATCCTGCAGCTCTTCCGGCATGGTCACCTGGCCGACCGGCCCTTTCATCTCCTCCTTGTCGATCGTCTCCATGTTACGCTTGACGTTGTCGGCCTTGGCAAAAAGCCACATTTCCATTTCGTCTGCCTTTTGGCCGGTCATGATCAAGGTGTCGAGCAGCCAGTCCTCCTTTTGCAGACCGATCTCCACCACGGCATTGGTGCCAGAGCCTGCCTCCTGTTTCATCTCTTCATAAGTCTGGAAGGTGTCGGTCACCAACTCATTGACAGCGTCCAGCTCAGGCATGGCCTGCAAGTCGGTGGCAACCTTCAGCATGGCCTGCGCCATATTCGCCTTGAGTTCCACGATCTCCTCAAGCAGGTCTTCGTCGAGCTTCTCGGTCTTGTCGCCTTGGCTACCTGTCTCGCGCAGGGCATCCACCACGCGCGCCTGTAAATCTTCCATCTTTTTGATGGACTGGCGCGCATCCCGGATAATCGACAACGCGACTTCGGTCTTGTCCTTCGTCTCTGTCTCGCGCCACTCTTTCAGGAATTCCATCAGCATGGCGATCCCGTTGGTCACGGAATGTTGTGGCGGCACAGCGTCCGCAATCCGATCCGACTCCATGACTTCGGCAATCGAAACCATGGTGGGGTGGAGTTTCAGTTCAACCGCCCGGTCGGCGATCTTGTTCATCAGGGCGCCGAACTCTTCGTCTTCACGGTCTTGCTTCGCCTCGGACCGGCAGAAGCCGATCATGGCTTCCATATCTTGTGCGAGATTGTCTTGCCGATCAATGATCGCTTCCGGGATCTCGGCCGCTTTTTCAACAGCCTTGAGCGTGGCGACAAGGTTGGCAGTCTGCCCTTTACGGATGCCCTCCAGCATGGCCAAAACACCGGCTGCGGCCTGCGACACTTCGCCCTTGTTCATGTTGCCATCCGCCTGTACCAACAGACGCAGCACCGTATTCTGCGCGTCTACGGCGAGTTTGGCGTTCTCATCGCGCGTCTCCGCAGTTCCCGTCACCATGCGGGATAATCGCATGACCGCGTCCGGCAACGGCCCCTTGGTCGCCTTGTCGAGCGCGACGCGCGCGGTGCCGATCGCCGCGTCCTTGGTTTTCAGCAGGGTCTTGGCATAAGTGTGGATCTCCGCCTGCTTGTCGGCGATTTCCTGCCAACGCGGTTCATCATAGGCGGGCAGTTCATCCCGCAACCGCTTGGTGGCGGCGAGCGTGGCACGCTGGCGCGCGACCAGTTCGCCGATCGTCTTGCGCGCCTCGCCGCGGATCTGCTTCTCGGCGTCGAGTTGCGAGAAGAGCGTAGACATTTCAAACAGGATCGGCTGGCTGACGGTGCGGTTGGGCGTTTCGCCGGTGTCGTAGGCCACAATGCGCAGGGCGGAAGAGGCAGACACATCTTCCAGCGCACCGGTCCACTTTTCGTTAAAGACCTTTTGCCCGGCAAGGTCCCACTCCTTTAAAACTTCACCTTCAGCAGTGGGCTTGGCGCCTTTGTTGACGCGCTCTACGCGTACCTTGCCAAGGCCGTATTCATCGCTGGCCTCGAAATGCAAGACTGGCGCGGCGTTGGGCGGCAGAACCGCCTTCGCGGCGGAAGGCACCACCAGCCGGATGCTGGGGGCACGGTCTTCAATGAGTTCAAAGCGTACCGGCACACGCATCTCGAGCCCAAATTCGTCACGCGCAGCAACTTGGAAAAGTGCACCATCTTGAATCGTGGCCGACCCCGACCAGGTGGAGCGATTCTCGTCTGGCGTCAGGGCCAGCGCCTCCTTCTCGAAAAGGATCTGCGAGGCCTCGACCGGCCGGTTACAGACAATCTGGAAGGCGACCTCGGAGCGGGCCGGAATCGCGATCGCATGGGTCAGCGCGTCAAAAGTGCGCGGCGCCAAGGACGTGTATGTGGGCGGCGTCACCGTGAGCCGCAGGGCAGAGAGTGCCAGTGGAGGCACGGTGTCAATCTTGTAGGTGTCGGTCGGATAGGCGTCGCCGACCTTAAAGCGATAGCGAAGTGAGGTGGCGACTTTAGAGACACGGTAGGGGAACTCCTCCTCCACACCGGTAGCCTTGAATTGCCCAACGCGTACGGTCGAGCGCTTGTCGTCGGCCGGATAGAGATCCAGATCCACGAACTGCCCGGCCCGGCCCGTGGCCTTGACCACCAAGTCTTTGCCCGATCCCTGCACGATGGTCTTGTTGGCCGGTGTCACCGCGAGGACGGTCGCGAAGGTCGGCGGCGAAAGACGTGAGAAGGGGTTCAGCACGCGCTGCATGGCCACCGTCCATGCGTTGCCGAGCACGAATGCCGGCACGGCCAGCAACAGCGCCGCGGCAACAGCAGCGATCGCGCCGCGCTTGCGCAGGCGCCGGTCTTTGATCTCGTGCAGGGGCAGCGCGGAAAATCCCGGTACACCTTCGTTCAGGTAGGCGCGCAGCCAAGAGGATTGCGAACCGTCGTTGGCAAAGAGCACACGGTTGATGAGATGGTTGTCGAGTTGCGGGAACTTTTTTTCGAGAAATGCGGCCACGGCGGCCGGAGAACGTTTCCGGTTCGCTACGCGCACGACCCAGATCAGGGCGGCAACCACAAGTGTGATCAATGTGAGCGAGAGCGACAACCGTCCATAAGCCCTTGGACGGAGCCACACATCGACCGCCGTTAACGCGCCCCAGGCGGTCAATAAGAGGGCGAACGCCACGATCAGATATTCCGTGGCGCGCCAGCGGTTGATCTTCCCGTTGATGCGGTGAAGTTCTTGGTCAAAACTCGACATGACCGGCTCCTTGCGATTTCCCCGCTCAGGCCGCTAGCCTAAGTAAACGGGCAATCGGTTGTCACAATAGCAAAACAAAGGTGGCCTGTAAATCCGAAGGGTTTTATCCCGGCGGTTCCAAATCAAGGGGGTCGAGATGCTGGGAAGCGCGAGGGGGGAGGG
>DAOTKE010000031.1:0-26448 GCA_035449085.1 Kiritimatiellia bacterium
CGAACGTCGAACGCCGAACGTCGAACGCCGAACGCCGAACGCCGAACGCCGAGCGTCGAGCGTCGAGCGTTGAACGCGGCCGGCGCATTTCCACTGGCGCCCCCCATCGCAAACGTGCTATTTTAAACTCTCCTTTCGAAAGGAGCATGCTCAAAGACACCCATCCTGAACCTACGGTAGGAACTGTCGTGCCGCAAACCCTCAAGCTGGATCTCCCTCCCGGGGGCTTCCGGCTTGAGAAGGGCGGTGTATTGCCTGAAATCGAAGTGACGGTCGAGCGCTGCGGCGCCATCACGCCCGCCAACGACAACGTGGTCTTTATCTGCCACGCGCTCACCGGCGACGCCCACGTCGCCGGCCTGCGGCCGGGCGAGACCGAGCCCTCGGGCTGGTGGGAGGGCATGATCGGGCCCGGCAAGGGCATCGACACCCGGCACTATCAGGTCGTCTGCGCCAATATCCTCGGGGGCTGCAAGGGCACCACCGGGCCCTCGTCGGTCAATCCGGCGACCGGCAAGCCCTACGGCTCTTCGTTCCCCAAAATCACGGTGGGCGACATTGTCGAGGTGCACCGCCTCTGCCTGCGGCAGCTCGGCATCGGGCGGCTCGCGGCGGTGATGGGCGGCAGCTTCGGCGGCATGCAGGTGCTCGAATGGCTGATCCGCCATCCCGATGAGATCGACAAGGGGATCGTGATCGCCTCGGCCGCCAGCCTCAACTCGCAGGCGCTGGCCTTCGACATCGTCGGACGGCACGCGATCGTGGGGGACCCCAACTGGAATGCGGGCGACTACTACGACAGCGAGAACCTGCCCGCCAAGGGCCTCTCCAGCGCGCGCAAGCTGGCCCACATCACCTACCTCTCGCAGCAGCTCATGGAGGCCAAGTTCGGGCGCGAGAAGCGGCCGGAGTGGCTGACCGCCGATCCGGATTTCCGCAACGACATCGACCGTAACTTCGGGACCTTCTTCCAGGTCGAGAGCTACCTGCAGTATCAGGGCGAGAAGTTCATCCAGCGTTTTGACGCTAACTCCTATCTGCACATCACGCTGGCGATGGACGAGTATGATGTCGAGGAGCGCTACGGCAGCCTTGATGCGGCGTTTGAGAAGATCGCTTCGCGCGTGCTGATCGTCTCGCTGAGCGGCGACTGGCTCTTTATGCCCGAGCAGTCGGAAGAGCTGGTGACCGCGCTCGTGCGCCAGAAGAAGCGGGTCTCGTACTGCCATCTCAACGCCACGGCGGGGCACGACGCCTTCCTGACCCACATTGAAGAGTTGAAGCGCGTGGTGCGCGCATTCATGCCGGTGGAGAGCGATGATTCAGCGGAGAGCGGCCCCATCCGGCAATGGCAGTTGCGCCACTATCAGAAGGTGCTCGACCTGATCCCGCCGGGCAGCCGCGTGCTGGATCTGGGTTGCGGCAACGGCTCGCTGCTCAATATCCTGCGTCAGCGCCAGAACTGCAGCGGCAACGGCGTCGAGATCGACGTCAACCAGGTCCTTACGGCGATCGGTCTGGGCTGCGACATCCTGCTGGAGGATATCGACGACGGCTTGGCGATGATCCCGGACAACAGCTTTGATATCGTCGTGCTCAGCGAGACGCTGCAGACGATCAAGCGTCCGCGCGAGCTGTTGCAGAGGATCCTGCGCGTCGCGCCTGAGGCGGTGATCTCTTTCCCGAACTTCGCCTGTCTCGAGGTGCGGCGCGAGCTGCTCACAAAAGGGCGCATGCCCAAAGGCAAGCAACTGCCCTTTGAGTGGTACAACACGCCCAACATCCATCTCTTCACCCTCAAGGATTTCCGCGAGCTGTGCCGGAAGGACGGCATCCGCATCTTGGACCTGATCTGCCAGGGGCGCGGTTTTGCCGAGCGCGCGTTGCTGGCGCTGGGCTGGAAGAATCTGGGCGCGTCACAGGTGATCGTGCGCATTGGGAGAGGCTAATTTCGCACACCCAGGCACAAAGACCACGAAGGGAGAAGGGTTTGAAAAACCTTAGTGCCCTTAACGCCTTTGTGTGAGATAAATTCGGAATACCATCATGGAAAAGTGGCTGGAACAGAATCTGAATCCGTTGACCGAGGCGCTCTCGCCCTGCAAGAACTGCCCGGTCGCCAATACCGAACGGGACGTCAACCTGCCGGGCACCGGCGCGGTGATCGCCGTGCTGGAAGCTCTGATGGCCGTGCTCTATCCCGGCTGCCACGGCCAGGCGCCGATCGCGCATGACAGCGGTCATGGCCCTCTCAAGGACACCCTGCGCGACATCGCGTTGCAGTTGTGCGACCAGGCGCACCGCGCGTTCGAGTACGCCTGCAAGCAGACCAAGTGCGGAGACTGCCACGATTGCGAAGCCAAGGCGCGCCAGGCGGTGACGGCGCTGCTGGACGGGCTGCCCGCCATCCGCGACATGCTGGAAGAGGACATCCAGGCGGCTTACGAGGGCGACCCCGCCGCGATGTCGACCATGGAGATCGTGATGAGCTATCCCGGCCTGTACGCCATCACCGTGCAGCGCATCGCCCACACGCTCTACCGTCAGGGCGTGCCGCTGATCCCGCGCGTGATGAGTGAGCATGCGCATTCGCGCACCGGCATCGACATCCACCCCGGCGCGACCATCGGCCCAGGCTTCTTCATCGACCACGGCACCGGCGTCGTGATCGGCGAGACCTGCCGCATCGGCCGGCGCGTGAAGCTCTATCAGGGCGTGACGCTCGGCGCGCTCAGCTTCGCCAAGGACGAGACCACCGGCATGCTCGTCAAGGGCACCAAGCGCCATCCCGACGTCGAGGACAATGTGGTGGTCTACGCCGGGGCGACCATTCTGGGCGGCGAGACCGTCATCGGGCACGACTCGGTGATCGGCGGCAACGTCTGGCTGATCCACTCCGTGCCGCCCGGCTCCAAGGTCTACAACCAGACCCCCAAACCGGTGATCCGTCCCGGCTACCCGATCCCGGACGACTACATCATCTGAGGTCATGGTTTTCACGCGAAGACGGGGAGGCGCCGAGGGTTACCGCAGAGACGGCAGAGCCGGCTGGTTCGGCAGGATCGGCAGTGCCGGGACTGCCGAAACCGCCAGGACAGCCGGCACCGCCGGGAACGTTTCAGTCATGTCAGCACCCACACCATTCACCCCTACTGAGATCCAGCGCCGGCTGCGGCGGCTGCAGGCCGCGCAGCGGCGTCAGCGGCTGGACGCGCTGCTGGTGACCACCGCCATCAACCGCTTCTACTTCACCGGGCTGGAGACCTCGAACGGGGTCTTGCTGAGCGAGCGCGGTGCAGCGCCCGCGTTCTATACCGATTTCCGTTACCTCACCATGGCGCGCCGCGCGGCGGCGTGGCTGCCCTCGCATTTGCTCTGGCGGCCTTCGCAGGAGCAGGAGGTCGTGGCGGGCATGGGATGCGGCTGGCGCCGTGTCGGCTATGAGGGGGCCATGCCCGCTTCGCGCTTCCTCAAGCTGCAAGCCGCCCTGCCGGATGTCGAGTGGATCGACGCGACCGATCTCATCCAGGCGTTACGCGCCGTCAAATCGTCAGAGGAGCAGCGCCGCATGCGCGCCGCGATCGCGGAGAATGACCGTCTGCTCGCCGAAACATTGCGTCAGGCCGCGCCCGGCATGCGCGAATGGGAGATCGGCGCGGTCATGCGCCGCGAGGCCGAGCGGCTGGGCCAGGGCGAGTCCTTTCCCGCCATCGTCTGCGCGGGCCGCAACGCCGCGGAGTGCCATCATCAGCCGGGAGACGCCGTGCTGCGCCGCGGCCAGCCGCTGCTGCTGGATCTGGGGCTGAAGCTGGACCACGCCTGCGCGGACATGACCCGCTGCGTGTCGTTCGGCCCGCCGACGCCGCTCTGGCGCGAGATCTACCGCATTGTGCTGGAGGCCAACCGTGCGGCGGTGCGCGCGATCCGTCCCGGCGTGCCGTGCCAGGCCATCGACGCCGTCGCGCGCGGCGTGATCGAGCGGGCCGGATACGGCGCGTGTTTCGGGCACAGCCTGGGACACGGACTCGGCCTGGAGGTGCACGAAGCGCCCAGCTTCAGCGTGGCGTGTACGACCGGACTCGCGCCCGGCATGGTGCTGACGGTCGAGCCGGGCATCTATGTGCCGGGGCGGCTGGGCATCCGCATCGAGGACGTGGTTCTCGTCACGCGGGACGGCTGCGAAGTGCTCACCGGCACGCCGCGCGAGCTAGAGTGGGCGATACGCTAGGCTCGGGAGATACGGCAGGATCGGGAGCGCCGGTGGTGGCCGAGTGCAGGCAGGAAGCCTGCATGACCGTTTTGGAGTGCGGCGGCTTGCCGCCGCTTTGAAAGCGGGAGCAAGCTCCCGCACTCAACAACCGCCCGTCCCTTAGGGGGCGGGAGGGGTGATGACCAGCCGCAGGAAGCGGCGCGGGGCGTCGGTGACCGGCAGGTCGTGCCGGTGGGTGATCCAGAGATAATCGGTGAAATCTTCCTCACCGGTCTGCGAGACCCAGTCCGTGGTCCAGAGCGGCGCCGACAGATCGTCGCACGCCTCGACCGTGAAGGTCACGTCGTGGGCCAGCGGATTCCTGCGGTAGGAGAGGGTCAGGTAGCCCGCCGTGACGCCGCCGTCCATGGCGAATTCGCTGTCCTGGGCGTTCGGGTCGAGCGCCATGGCGTATTCGAGCCAGTTCGCCAAGCCGTCGCCGTCCGGGTCGGCGGTCATGCCGATCGTCTCCTCGTCGGTGATCTCGGGGCCGAACGCGGCGAGCAGCCAGGCCGCATATCCGCCGGTCGGAGGGGGATAGTCGCCCGTCACAGAGATATCATCCAGGCAAATCCCGTCCGTCCCCTTCAAAGTTCCTTCAAACGCGATCCGGTAGGTCGGCGAAGGGTCAGGCAGGGAGAGCACGATGTTGCTCCATGCGGGAACGGGCTTCTCCACGGTGACCAGTTCGTTCCAGACGGACTCCGAGGCGTTTGAGGCGTAATACACCTTGAGCGTATTCTGTTTCAATGTTTTCGGCATGCAGAGCCAGAAGGAGAGCGTGGCATTGGTCATGCCTTCGCCCATATCCAGTTGCGGCGTTATCAAGCGTACGGTTTGTTGATTGGAGCCCGACTGACTCAAATAGAAATTATTCGTGCCGCTGTACGCGGTGGCGGGATCGCCTGTTTGAGGGCTTCCCGCCCCCACCGCCCAGCGCTTTCCTACTGAGGAGGGCACGCCCTCCTGCGTCCAACCCCAGGGGGTGGCCATGCCGTCCTCGGCCCCCTCCTCAAAGGGAAGCCGGAACATCGTGACCGAAAGCTCAAACGCATTCGTCGAGCTGTAGCCATCCGACCCGGTCACGCGGATGGAGAACAAGGCGTCCACTTTCTGGGATGGCGTACCGCTCAGCGTGCCATTTGCCGAGAGCGTCAACCCGGCCGGCAAGGTTCCCGCGACCACCTCCCAGGAATAATCCGGCTGTCCGCCGGCCGCGCTCAACGTATAGCTATAGGGCTTACCTGCCCATGCGGCGGGAAGCCAACGCGGTGTCGTGATGATCGGCGCCAGCGATCCGACCGTCACGCGGATGTCATCGATGCACACGCCGTGGCCGGAGCGGGCGTTTCCTTCAAAGGCCAGGAAATAGTTTGTGGAGGATGCAGGAATCGGCAAGACCCGCCTTGTCCACTCGGTCACGTTGTTGGTAAAGACTCCCAGCAACTGCCATTCGGACGCGGCGCCGGATTTGCCGTACACGCGCAGCTCGTCCTGATTAGACTCATGCACTTTCATGCAATGCCAGAATTCCAGACGGGGATCGGCGGCCATCACGCCCAGATTAATCCCTGACACCGTGACCAGACGGGTCACGTGATCGGACGCGTCCTCCGCCCACAGCACGGCATTGTAATTCCCCTCATACGCGCTGGCAGGCGAATGAAGGGCGTCGCCATTTCCGCCGCCGTTGAGGAACTTCCACGAGAGTTGCCCCGCAACGGTCTCTGTACGCCAACGGGAGGGAAGGCGCCCGCCGTTCTCGAAATCCTCACGGAACAATTCAACACGCGGCAGGCCGACGTTCAGCGTGAACGTGTTGGTCAACACCGTCGGGGTGGGCGTGTCCCCCAGATCGGTCACGTGGACCGTGAACGTGTAGGTGCCCGCATGGGTGGCGATCCCGCTGATGACGCCGTTCGTCGAGAGTTCCAGATTGTGCGGCAGGGCCGATCCGTCAGCCAATTCAAACGTGAACGGGCCGAAGCCGCCCACAGTCTGCAACAGGCACGCGTAGGGCGCAGACATGTCGGCGGTCGGCAACACCTCCGGCATCATGAACACGAAGGGCGTGTACTCGTCAGACACCGTGATATCGTCGATATGAACCCCGAACCCGTAGCGCGCGTCCCCTTCAAAGGCGAGATAGGTGGTCGGTGACACGGCCGGCAAATCCAGGACACGCTCGCGCCAAACGCCAACATTGTCCTTGTACTCGGCCAGCATCGTCCAGGAGTTGGTGTATGCTGTTTTGTAGTAGACGCGCAGACGGTCCTGGAAAACGCCTTGCTTTGTCATGTAATGCCAGAACCTGAGCCGCGGCAGCCGGGCATCTGTGGGGAACGCCAGCCGCGGGGTGATCAGGCGCGTCACACAGGTGTCGGACTGAAAAGTTCTGAAGCAGGCATTGAGCAACCCGCCATGAGCGGTAAGCGGAGATCCGGCGCCACCGTTCCCGTTTTGGAAAGTCCAGGAAAGCTGATTCGTCACGAATTCCTGGGTCCACCCCTCGGCCCAAAGGGTCGCACCGTTTTCAAACGGCTCAACAAAGGGAAGCTGCGCGACCGGCAGGATGGTCAGGCTGAACTGATTGGTCGCGGCCAGTCCGTTCTGGCCGGTTGCTGTGACCACAAAGTCGAACGTCCCGTGTTCCTCGGGCATCCCGGCGAGCACACCCGTATCTGAGAACGAGATCCCGTCCGGCAAATCGCCCTGGATCAGCTCCCACACATACGGGAAAACCCCGTAAGTCACTTTCAGGGTTTGCGCATAGGGCGTACCGACACGGCCAACCGGCAAAGGCGATGTCGTCGTGATGACAGGGGCCCTGACCTGAAAAACAAACGTCATGACCGGCCCGCTGGCACTGAATGACTCAACTTTCATTTCGGACACGGATTCGTCCCACCAGCGGGCGCTCGGGGCCGTGTCATCGGCGAACCGGTTGACATAACCAGCCGCCGGGTTTCCAGCATAGTAAAGATCGCGGGCATCCCCGCTGTTCTGATTCTTCTGGAAATGCCATTGATTATCGGCCTGGACCAGCGTGCACTCATAGTTTTGGTGCTGGGTGTTGTACTCCATCCGCTGGTCGTCGCGGTCGCCAAGCTCGTCGATGTGCCAGATCGCGATGCCCGCTGCCGGAAGGGTGGCGTCCCGTCCACTTTTTTGCCGGTTCTCGAACAGATAATATTCGGTCGGCGTCCCCGGTTTTGCGTAGCGGTAGATGCGGTTAAAGCCTTCTGACCCCTGCGCCGACGACAACTCCGCCAGGAGGTACTGATCCTTTTCGACCTCGATCGTGGTGGTCCAGCCTGCGGCGAATTTGAGGTAGGCGCAGAGCTGGACGGGGTTGCGGTCGTCGTTTCCGCCAGAGCCCATCAGGCAGAAATTGCCGGCCCCGCCGACGGAATCATAGTCATAGTCGTACAGGTCGGGGAAGTCGCAGAGCATGTGGCCGTTCTCGTGGCAGAAGGTGCCGAGTTCCAGCGCATCCCCGATATCGGTGATCTGGTACTTGAAGATTTTTTTCCCGTCGCCCAGATCCTGCGCCCCCGCCTCATACAGGCTCCACGAATGGGGCCACAAGCCGTAGCTCCATCTGCCGCCATTGCCGCCGGCATAAAAGACGTTGCACGCGACGAGATGGCCGTTGTCCTCCTGCGACAGCGACGCGAACGTCGGCAGAATTTCCGTCTCGTAGTTCGGCTGTGCCTTCAAGATGGCGATGGCGTCCGCGATCAGGAGGTTGCCCTGAGAGCCGGCGTCCTGGGTGATGTCGCAGTAGAAGCTGTGCGGCTTCTGCATGCGGATGTAGGCGGTGACCACGTTGGTATAGGTCAACAGTCCGCCGGAAACATCGTGGAAATACGCTTTGACGGAGCCGTTGTTGCCGTAACCGGTGTATCCGTCGCCGTTGCAGAACTCCTGGATATTTGCCCTTGGCACGCTCGCCTGTGCGTCGGGGAAATCGATCAGCAGGCAGAGACCGACCTTGGTGCCGGTCGTGGTGAACAAGGGCGGGGCCATCGGCCCCCGGCCCCCGGCTGCCTGCGCGCGCAGCATTTGCATCTGGCTTTTGCGCTCCTCCCAGCGGCGGCGGATCTGCATGCCGGCATCCCAGCGCTCAAAGCGCTCGCGGGCACGCGCGGCGGCGGCAGCGGGATCGACGCGAAGATGTTGCGGCAGTCCGTTCAGGGCCGGATCGTCGCGGCCGGCCAGCAGCCGCGTCGGGAGCAACTCCGTGCCGTCCGCCGACAGGCGCGCGTAGGTATAGGCCTTGGTCACGGGATCAAGCACGACCGTATAGCCGCCGTGCTCGAAGACCGCACGGAACTCGTCGCCCTCGCCCCACACTTCGATCCGCGTGCCGTCCGGCTGCGTGAAGCGGAAGGTCTTGGCAAAGGGCGCTGCCGACACGCAGGCGGCGGCCAACACCCCCATGCACAGGACGGTTAAGACTTTGTGTTTCATCTGTGCCATAAAAACCCTATGGGCGGCTGCCGCGCCTCCGGTCAGGGGAGGCGCGGCGTCGTGCGATCATGCGCCGACACGATGGTGCGCTACTTCGTGGTCAACCGCAACCGGAAGAAGCCCTGATTGGGATCGACCGACGCGGCCGCAGCCGCCTCAACCTGGCTCGTCAGCACCCGTACGCCGTCCAGCTCCACCGTGCCGCTGCGCACCACCTGCCACTGCGGGTTAACCAAGCTCGGCGTGTACAGCAACTCGTAGGTCACTTCCGGCGCCAGACTCATCGTCTGCACGCCAGCCTTCTCAACCTCGACCGACCACGCCACCTCAGGCAGACCGTCGGCGAACGAAATATCCGTGACATTGAAGCGCAGCACGTCGGCCGGATTCAGGCCCAGATTCGTCTTGTCGCGGTCGCTGTACCCGTCTCCCGCCGTCGACGCGGCCCGCGGGTTCGAGCCCAGCACAAGCTCGTGGAGGTCACCGAGGCCGTCGCCGTCCAGATCCGTGGTGCCCAGTGCGAGCATCGCGAAGAACGCAGGCGTCCGCTCAAGCAAGCCGGTCAGGTTAGGATTGATCTCCGTGTCGCCGTTCGTGCCGGTCGCCGGGCCGACGAGATCAAGGAAGTCGTCGCCGGGATTCTGTTCATACTCCCAGGCGTCCGGCACCCAGTCCTGGTCGGTGTCGGCGTCCTCGATGACGATGTCGACGCGCGGCGCGGCGGCGCTGTACAGCACCTCCACGGGGCGCGCCGTGTAGGGCAGCGCCGCATTCACGCCGTAGTCGTTCGCGTAGCCCCACGACTCCCACGGGTCGCGCACGCCGTTGCCGTTGTGGTCGATGTAGGCGCAGAGGTAGTAGGGCCCGGCCACGCCGCTTTCCTGCAACCCGTAGAGGCGCGCGTTGACGACCGGTGCCGCGAGTGACGTCAGCGCCGAGATATCGCTGCCGGCCAGCGTGTACTCGGCCTCAGGCAGGCCGGTGAACGAGGCCGTGCGGTAGGCCTGCACTTTGACGCGGCCCGTCAGCATCGCCGTTGCCGGCCCGTAGTACTTGACGCGCGCATCCACCGAGCCGTATCCGGAGGACTGCATCGGGGCGTTGACGTCCAGGCGGAAATACTTCCAGTCGGACCAGTTGCTGGTGGTGTTGCTGAACTTGGCGTTCATCGCGATCACGCGCCAGGCGTACACCCTGTTGGACTGGAAGACCTGTCCGTTCGGCAGGCGCGAGTTCGCGTAGAACGGCGCCTCCCAGACGAACTCGCCGTTCGCGTTGCGCGGGGGCACCGACATCGGGTCGGACTGGTACATGACCGTGCCCTGCTCCGAGCCGAGGCGCATCTCGAACGCGAACGCCGGATACTTGGTCTCGGAACCGGCGGGCAGTTTCCACTTGAAGGTCGGCCGCGCCGAATAGACGTAGGCGCCGTTGATCGGGGCGACGCTCACGGCCTTGGCGCGCGCCACATCGAACATATTCGTGAAGAACGCGACCGCGCCGTTTGTGGGCGCTGGCTCGTTGCCCAAGTACACTTCGTAGGAGAGCCGCACGCGATCTAGTTGCGTATCCACGCCCGTCAAGCCCCAGTCCAGGGCGAGGACGCCCTGTGCCCACAGATCGCCCTCGTGCAGCCAGGTGCGCGGCGTGCGGAGCACCTTGTCGAAGACCAAGCCGCGGTGCCGGTTCTGGCCGTCCACACCGGTGCGGTAGACGCGCACGCGCTGCTCCAACCCGCCGCCCTGCTGGCTGCCGCCGCCGGACTGACTCCCGGTGCCGTTGAACACGTCCTCCGTGAGCACGCCCGAGGGGATCGCGACACGCAGGTAGCCCTGCATGTAGTCGGTCAACTCGATCGCAATCCTGTTGCGGTCCCAGCCGATCTGGGTGACGGCGGGCTGCGGCAGGCCGCACGGCTCGCCGGGATCCCACGAACCGTTGTTGCTGATGTCCAGGAAGGCGAAGAAGTAGTTCGCGCCCTCCCGGAGGTAGCCGTTCGTCGCACGGTCGAGGACGAGGCGCTTCGGCCAACCCGTCCCGGCCGTCTCCGCCGCCACGCGGAAGGTGGCGACAGGCTGCCCGTCCATCGCGGGATCCCTGTAGGCCACGATCACAAGGCCGGCCTCGCTCCGGATTCCATTGTAATGGATCAGCGCCTCGACAACGGGGATCGGGAACTCGTACCGGGACTGTCCGTTGGTCGTGACGCTCTCGCGCTGATCAGGGCGGACAGGCTCTTTGGCCGCCGAATAACGGGCTTCCGCCCAATTCGACCAGCCGTCCTCGTCGTTATCCATATGGGCATCGTAGATGGCCGAAGAGACCTTGTTGGGCGCGAACTGCTCTTCCCACGCGTTCTCCATGAAGTCATGGTCCGCGAACATCTCGCCCAGATAGAGCGAGCCCACGCGCCGGAAGTAATCGGGCACCTTCTGGTCGGTGCTGAACAGGCGCGGGTTGACGGCCACGGGGAATCCGTCACCGCTCCTGGTCGAGGCCAGATACTCGGCATAGTTGCTGAGGCCGTCGCCGTCCGGATCACCCAACGCGCCGTTCTCGCCGGTACTGTCATAGGGATCAAACCCGTAGGTGATCTCCCAAGCGTCGGGCATGCCATCACCGTCACTGTCGGTGGTCGGGTCGGGCGGGTTGGTGTCGGCGACGGCGGTCTGAGCACCGTACAGCGTGCCGGCATTGCGCCAGCCCGTCTCCCAATCGCGCAACGAGAAGCCGGCGAGCCTCTGATCATCCTCCGACCAGAAGATGCAGGCGAAGTCCTGCACCTGGCCGGTGCGCCAGATGCTCACGCCGCTCACGCCGCCGGGATTGGTGCCGTCATCGAAGAGGTAGCAGCCGTATAGAGACGGTGTGGGCACCTTGAGGATGCCCTCCTCACGGATCTGCTGGAGCTGGTATTCGCTCAGCGCCTCGCGGTAGAAGGCGATGTTGTCCAGGTCGCCGTTCAGGCCGGCGCCGAAGTAGGCGCGCGTCACCCCTTTGCCGCTGCTGGCGGGCAGCTTGCTCAGGTTGCCGAAGGCCGAGCCGGCATTTTGGCCGTTCACCAGCAGCAGCAGGCGCTGCTGGTTCAGATCCGCCACCATGGCGATCGACGACCACTGCCCGACCGGTATCGCGGACGGCGAGATGATGTCCAAGTGCGTCGGTGTGCCGCTGCCGGTGTCCGTGGTCACTCTCGCCTGCACCCTGCCGTCCGTGCGCAACAGGATGGCGTAGTTGTAGACCCCCGCGCTGACCTCGCGCGCGGCCAGCACCGCCGGCGTGCCGGTGGGCAGGCTTTGCGGCCTGACCGAGAGGCGCAGGGTGAAGGAACCGTCGCCGCTTGACCAGCGCGACGACAGCGGCGCCTGCACATAACCGTCACCGTCCAGGTGCAGGTGGCGCTCGACATAGGGCTGCACACTGTTGGTGGCCCACGGGTGGCTGGCGCCGATATAGCCGTCCTCCGCGTCGGGGCGCCCGTCGTCATCGGTATCCGGCAGGCGCGGATCGGTGCCCTTGAGGAACTCCAGCAGGTTCTGCAGACCGTCGCCGTCATAGTCCTCATGGGAGTCCAGGACGCCGTCGCCGTCCGTATCCGGGGCATTCGGATTGGTGCCCACCATCGCCTCGTAATAGTTGGGCAGCCCGTCGCCGTCCGGATCCGCGCCCGCATCCTTGCCGTATTCTGGATCAGACCAGGTGCGCCCCTGGCCGTCTTTCGGCGGCTCCACCATGCTTCCGGTGTAGCCGAAGCGGTACCAGCGCTCACCATAGTCGATGACGGTCTTCTGGCCCAGCGTGATGAGCGTCAGGTCGAAATACTCGTAACGGCGCGAGCCGGCGTTGCCGTCCTGATTGACGAGTTTGACGGCAATACGGTTCCAGCCGATCTTAAAGTAACCGCCGTTTAGCAGGAAGTCCGGCTCCAACTGGAAGTTGTATCGGTTTTCCCACAGCTCAAGCCTGTAGGTCTCGGTGTTGGCGGCGATATCGGCCGTCACCGAGCTGGGCTGCAGCGTGCTCAACGGGATCATCTTGCCGTTGAAACACAGAATGTCATCGGACGTGATGCTGTGTGAGGTGAAGCGGGCCTCAAGCGTCTCCAGCTCCTCGGCGGACGCGATGTAAACATCCTTCAACAGCCAAGCGGCGTCGTTCAGGTCATCCAGATACCCGCCGGCCGTACCGTCGGGCCGGGTGTAGCGCGGAACCGAGGTCACCGGGCCGTACTGCACGCCCCAGCCGAGATCCAGCAGGCTGGAGGAGGGCTCCATGGTCGGCGAGATGATTTCTGTCTCCTCGTGATCGACGGTCAGATACTTGTCCACCCAGACGGTGTTGTCTCCCGAGACCTCAGCGACCGTAACCACCCGGGTGACCGGATAGGAGACGCTTATACGGCCTTGGAAGCTTTCACACCAGTCGGGCAGGCCGTCACCGTCGAAATCATCAGCCTCCAGACGCAGGCCGTCGTACGCGACAGTATCGTCAAAGGTCACGCCTTTGAGGCAGTACTCGCGCGCCTCCAGCAGAGAGCTGGGCCACCGCACGCTGGCCGACGAGACCGTAACGGAAGACGGACGGATCGGGTGCGCCGAATCCTCTGCGGTCAAGCCGCCGTCGTCGAACCGGAAGTAGCAGACCAACCGCGTGTCACCGGCCGCAACCAGATGCTCGATGCCGTGGATGACCTGGTCTTGTGTGAGGGCCACTTTCCAGACGCGCACGTCGTCCAAATGGCCTTCGAAGCCGCCGCCGATCTTAGCGACTCCCTTATAGTTGCCTAAATAGGGGGAGCCAGCCAACGCATCGCCTGCCACGTACTTGGAGGCCAGCGCATAACCATTGAGGTAGAGCGTCAACGCATTCATTTCCGGATCAAAGACACCGGACACGTGCGTCCACTCGTTCACAGGCAATTCGCCGCCCTGCACCACAATCGATGCGGCGGGATCCGTTGACATGGCAACCAGCACATACGGTACGCCCGCGTTCAAACCGAGCTGGTAACAGATGATCGGTGTGGGAGCCGTCACCGCACTGGCCTCGTACCGGATCAGTGAAGCCGTCTGTCCGGGCGCTGACGGGTTGACCCACATTTCCAGGGTGAACGCCTGGTTGGTGAACCGTTCGCGATCCTTCAACGGCTGCGGGATCTCGATCTCTTCCGCGGCTGTCAGCAGGAGCGACATCGACTTTTTGGGCGATTCCGAGAAGGCGAGGTGCGTCCCGGCGGCCGCCTCGTCGCCGTCCTCAATGCCGTCATCGTCGGTGTCGCGCGATCCGGGATCCGCGCCCAAACGCATCTCCTCGAGATTGATGACGCCATCGCCGTCGGAATCCTCATCGCCATCCCAGACGCCATCGTCGTTGGTATCCGCCTTAAACGGATTGGTTCGGGCGAGGTACTCGTACAGGTTCGTCAGCCCGTCTTCGTCCGGATCGCCGTCCGGCCCATTCTCACCCGTGGGAGCGCCGGAATTCAGGCCGTACATCTGCTCCCACCAGTCGGGCAACCCGTCGCTGTCGCTATCCGACGTCCACGCATAGCTGTCAGGGTCGAGGGGGTCTCCTTGAGCCAGCTCGAAAAAGTACTTCTCGCCGGCTGTCAGACCGCTGCCGTCCGGGTACAGGCTGTTCCACCCCTTGGAGAGGTCGCCATAGACGGCCAGTTCCCAAGCGTCAGGCAGGCCGTCGTGGTCGCTATCATCGTTCGTGTCGCTCCACCGGCTGCTTCCGCCTTGCTCATCCCACAGATTGTTGATCGTGCGTGCAAACGCATACCCCAGCGGGACGAGATCGGCGGCCCCCACGAATCCAAAGCCCCAGCCGTAGGGGTTGTTGCTGTTCGGGAAGACGTTTTGGGCACTTGCCCCGCCCGTACTGCCCTCGGCCCAATAGACAGAGTTCTGGACACGGCCGCCGGGCAGCGGCAGGTGATCGATCCCGTTCTCGATCCACGGCACATAGGCATAATTCGTGTAGACCAGACTGGCAACGGGCAGAGCGGACCACCAGCCAACCTGATACCCGGCGGGACGGTTGGTTGTGACCGCCAACGCCTCGAAGCCGCGGGGCGCCTGAAGCACATCGCTTGCTGTCGCCGCCCCGAACAGGTTGTCGAAGGAGTAGTGGTGGATCAACCTGCTGCCATCGGCCGACCCTAGACTGGCCGCCTCTTGGCTCTTTGTGTAGCGGGTCCGGAAGTCGGCCGCAATGGCCGCGTCAGGACGCGCCCCGTCCCAAACCCTGACCTCATCGATAGAGCCGTGGAAGAAACGGCTGAAGTCACTCCAGACGGGCGGCAAGAGGACGCTGTCGTTGGCGGCACCCAACACCAAGGGAGCTGCCGTAAAGATGTAGCCGACATCCGAGTTCGGATCCGACGAGACGTTCAGCACGCCCGTCGCCGGAATCAGCGACGTGGGTTGCGAATTCGCCAGCTTTCCGTTGACGAAAATCGTCAATGCCTGGCCATCCATCCGGGCAGCGAGGTGCACCCAATCGTTGGCCCGGAGAACGGGGCCAAAGACCTCAGCCGTGCCGGTATGCTCATCGTGGAAGCCCGCGTTTTCGAACATCGCATACGCGCGGCCGTCTGCGGCAATGCCCAACTGGAACGTCCGGCGCATCAGCGTGTCCGGCACACTCAGATCGGACTGGCCCGTGTAAACCACCGGGCGTTCGATCAGCACTTGCCCATCACTGCTCGTGACCGTCTCGGGCCGCACCCACAGCTCCACCGTGAAACTGCGGAACGCAAAGGCGCCGTAGTTGAACGAGGCCGGCGTCCAGGCGGCGGACTGTGTTCCATCGAACCAGAGCGCCTGACGGCGGATCGGGTCATCGTGATCCTGAGGATCGCCGTACCCGCCCATGCCCTGCGTCAGCTCATCCTTGTCAGACAGCCCGTCATTGTCTGTGTCGTAACCCTCATTCTCCTCGAAGGAGAAGACATAGGCAGGCCTGTCTGGCGACGGGGGCCAGTAGAACATGCCCTTCCAGCGGCCGCCCTCCGCGCTCGCGTCCATATTCAGCCGCGGATTGTAGAATCGGGCCGTCACACTCTCCCATGACGAGCTGTCCGTCAGCCAGAGCGGCGTCGGGTCCGTGTTGTGGTAGGACGGCGAGGGCTGGTTGGGCTGCAGCATTTCCTCAAAGGTCAACAGTCCATCCGCGTCAGGATCGGCGGTCTGCAAGCCTGTCAGCCAGGGGTAGGAGACAAAATTCATCTCGAGCGGCTGCGGAGGATTAGGATTCCAATCATTCAGAAGTGCCGTAATGGTCACCCCGCCGCTGCGCAATCTGTATGCGCTCGCCACGCGGTCAGTCACATACTCATCATCACCCGCGTAGCGGACGCCCAGTATCGGGTTGAGACCGTGGAACATCTCGTAATAGTCGTCGAGACTGTCGTTATCCGTATCGGCGTCACGCGGATCCGTGGAGACATACAGTCTGCACGTCCCGACCGGCAGCAGCACCCACAGCGGCGGCTCGGTGTCGCCGAACGGATAGCGCGCAACGTCCCACGTGTTGGTAACCTGCGTGAAGAGACTGGAAGGATCATAGGTCTGATCCATCGGCAGTCCGGTGACGGCTGATCCTGTCAGGGATTCGGCGGCCGTAAGATCATTGGTTGTGATATCGTAACGGAAACTGCGCACGGCCTGCACCCAGTACTCCTGGTAATTTTCCAGGCCGTCTTTATCCCAGTCGGTTCCCTCGCCGTAGGCATCCTTGACGGTTCCGTCCATGCCGTCGGCGGCCCCCGGTGCGCTGTGCGTGAACTGGAGTTCAAAACCGTCGGGCAGCGCGTCGAGATCGGTATCCACCGAGCAGGGGTTCAGACCGCCGCCGACGATGCAGGTTGTGCCATTGTCCGTTCCGCCATAGATGAACGCGGCCTCTTCGCCGTCCCGCACACCGTCCCCGTCGGTGTCCTTGCTCCAGGGGTCGGTCGGCCAGAATTTGTTGATCCAGGTGGGGTCGGTCAGGGTGACCGTGCTCTTCGGGAGGTCGGCGGTCTGATAGGAAATCGCGCCGTCACTGTAGCGCACCGTGACCGACTGAGCCGTGTACAGGGCCGGCGAGGCATACGCCGCCGCCGAATCGGTGCCGGAGAATTCGCGGCGGACGCTCAAGCCGTCGCCTCGGTTCGGGTCGGCAGGATTTTCGTTATCCGCTATGCCGTCGGAGGCAGACCATGGGGAGATACCGATCGTCCGTGTGCCCGGCTCGCACATCACATACAGCTCCCAGCCATCCGGCACGCCATCCACCAACGTGTCGGTGGCATCGCTATCGGGCGTTTTCGGGTGCGTGGAGCGCGACCAGCCCGCTGCGGTGGCAGGCGTCGTGGCCGCTGCAAGCCCGTTTTCGGCCATGAACTTCATGAGCAGATATTCATCGTAGGCCGTGAAGGGCCGTGTGTTCGCGGCATCCGACTCCACCCACGGATTCACACTGAACCGGCTTCTGAATGCGCCGCTCAACTCGAACCAGCCGTCCGGCACGGGATAGTTCTGCGCGTAATCCGGCATGCGCTCGACCGACGCGCACCAGGCCGTGCGGGGATCAAACCCGAACTCGTGATAGACCTGGAAATGCAGGATCAGCGCATTCTGATTGATGACTGCCGGAATGGCGGTGTCCACTGCAATCCCTGTCACGTTCGTTCCGACCGCGATCGGCGTCGCGGCGTTGTTGGTCGGGCCGTAGCGGTACCAGGACCACAGGCTGCCGTCTTGGGGGTTCTGCAGGTAGGTCTTGCCGTCCACGCCCGTCACCAGGTCGCGCTTGACCACCGATATGGCCATGTAATCGCCATCCGGATTGTTGTACCTGGGATCCTGTGCATCATTGCGGTCATTCAGGTTGAGCGGATCCAGGCCGCGCAGGACCTCCCAGCCGTCGCACATGCCGTCGCCGTCGGTATCCCAGTGAATCGGGTTGGTGCCGATCAGCATCTCCTCAAAATCCGTCAGACCGTCCTTGTCGGTATCGCGGTTCTTGTCGTGATCGGGCCTCAACGGGTCAAACTTCAGATAGAGCTCTTTCCACCCGATGGTTTTTCCGGTGGCGACGTCGTTGGGGTCATATTCGCTGCCGGTAAGTTTCCGCACGAGCGTGTTGTACCAGAAGTAGTACTCCCATCCGTCCGGGTAACCGTCATCGTCCGTGTCCGCAACGGTCGGATCGGTCGGACGCTCCGCCGCCCGCGTGTAGGGATCCGGATTCGGCCCGTATTCATTGTGGACCTCTTCTTCACCCGGGCCGTAATCTTCGTCGGAACCGAAATCGAGCCGGTTGAGGCCCTCATGGTAGCCGCGGATCTCGCGGTACGCGTCGAACGCACGCCCGACGGGCGCGTAGGTTCCCAAGTCGGGAATGATCCAGTCGGCATAGTTGTCGCGATCTGGCAGGAAGTCATTGTCAGCATTGTATGTGTTGGCCGGAACCCGATCAGTGCCCATGATGGTGTTCAGCGTCTGCCCTGACCGCCAGGTCGTGGACGCCGCGATGATGTCGGGAATGCCGTCGCCATTGATGTCGCCGCAGTTATCCGTCACGAGCAGCTCGCGGCTGAAGATCGCGTGGACGGTGGCGGGAGGCTGGGCCTGAGTCTGACCGTCCGCACCTATGACGGTCTGTTGCAGGGTCACGCTCGTGCGCGCCGGCGAGACAATGGCCTTATCCAGTTCAGGGATGCCCTCTCCAATCCACTGGTACATGAAACTGTCAAAGGTGCTGTCCACCTTCATCGGGATGGCCAGAAGCTCTGCGGCCACTTCCGCCGGATCATACGAGAACTGATATTTACCCCCCACGAAGGATCCCGTCACGGGTACGGCATTCGATGAGATGACAATGCCTCGGCCCAGGCCTGCCATTCCCGCATAGTCCCCGGAAGCCGAGCCGCTGATATGCCCGACCGGCGTCACATCCAGTCTCTTGGCAGGATCGACCCGGATGTTGAAGGAGACCTCATGGGAGCCGCCGTCTTTGTCGCGTGACACGAAACGCACGGTCTTGATACCCAGCGTGTTGTAGGTCTTGGCGTAACTTCCGTAGCGGGTCGATGCAGTGAACGTGCTGTTGTCACCGAAATACCATGTGTTCGTTGACCCCGGCTCAGAATTCCAATCCTCCATCGCGTCGTCAACCTCCCAATAAAAGACGTAGGGAGTGCCCTGTGCGACAGAAAACGCCACTTCCGCCGTTGCGGCCGTGTCCCGATTCTTCGGGTTGATGATCTTCGGGTTCTCGTTGTGGATCCGCACAATGCCGGACACCAGGTTCGCGCCGTAAAACTCGGGGACGCCGATCGATCCTGTGACCGTGGGGGTCACCGTAAAACCGGTACTGTTGGAGATCCGGGTCCCGTCTTTCAGCAGCGAATTGATGCTGACCGGCTTCTCCAAAATGCCCAGATCGAGTTCTTGGCGGGTGAAGACAACGGTCGGGTCGTCGAACACCAGCGATCCATTCTGCGAGCTGTTCGGCGGCGACACGGACAGGCTCACAGCCACCGAACCGAACGGCGGGGCCACGTTCAACTCGACAACGACAAAATCATTGTCCGTGACCAACGGATCCTCAGAGATCGCGCCAGCGGGCGGGCGCACGCGCACGGTCGGCGGCGCGCCGACAGAGACATAAAATTCACGGTAATCGTCAGCAGACGCGCCCGGAGCCTGATCCTTGTCCTCCGCCCACACCCGCACGGTATACATGCCGGGCGCTGCGAAGGTGTGATCGATCGAGGCCCTTGCCACACCGAGGAGGGGCATGGCGGTACCGACCATCTCATAGACATTGGTCGGATCATCGCTGAAGACCCAGTAAGTCCGGATCGAACCGAGGTCTGCGGTGACATCTTTCACATCGACCGTAAACGTCTTGGGCATCGTCGCGGCGACCGTCACGTTCGAGATCGCGTTGACATTGTTTCCGTTGATCGCCGTGATCTGCGGCGGCGTGTTGCGGATGAAGATGTTCCTCTCCACCGGCGTGTAGTAGCTGGCATCCCCGGGCGTCGACACCACCACGGGGCGGAAGACCAGACTCGCCAAGTTCGTGTTGCCGTCGAGCACTTTGTACCACATGTCGAAGTCGGCTTCGTTTGTCAGCTTGGTGGCCGGAATGGTGACGGGGCCCGGCAACATCCCCGGCATCATATCCTGGAAGGCGATGTTGTTCGTCCACTCCGGCGGCTCCACCGTGAGGGCCACGGTCACATCTTGGGCATAGGACTGAGACAACGCGAACTGCACGCGCACCAGGCCGCCGGTCTCCGTGGCCGAGGACTGGGTGATGATCTCCAACTTGGGCGTGGCCACGGGCAGATCCACGGTGAAGGACATCTCAGCCGCCTGCGCAAACGTCGACATGTCCTTGTCCTTGACCTCAAGGCGCAGGATGCGGTTTGCCGCCGCGCTGTTGTTGTAGATATGCGTGACCGTGCCGACCGTCGTGTAGTTGGTCTCCACCAGCGTGGAACCGTCTCCGAAGCTCCACTTAAAGATCACACCGGCCGAAACGTCCGCCGCCACATCGGTGAGCGCCCAGGGGAATACCGTCACCGTGGTCGACACGGGCGGATTAGGATCGGGGTTGCTGAGCTGCACCGCCGGAACCTTATTCGTGATTTTGATCTTGGCCGGTTCCAGCCTGCCGCCGAAGTAAGCGACGGCCCCCGGTGTTTCAATCACCGGTGTGATGATCACCTCGCCGACCCCGTTCAGGTCACCGTCACTCGGGGCAAAGCGCACCAACCTCGATTCGGTCTCGCCGGCCGCCAGCGTCACCCGGTTCGTTTCCAGCGCCACCACACCGGAGGGCGAAACGTCCAGCCTAATGGTGACCGGCCCGCCGCTGTAGGCCTGTGTGAACGTGACGTGCAGCGGCTTGTCCTTGACGTCCGACTCTTCAAGGTGGACGAATCCGTCCAATTCCGTGGCCAGCGGATCCAGCGACACATTCACGGTGGGCGGCGGCGGCGCGGTCACTTCAACCGTTTTGGTGATGTAATTGGTCTCGCCGGGCTTCGTCGGCGGCGGCGCCGGACTCAGATAGATACGCGCAAAACCTTCATTTCTGCCGTAAATGCTGAAGACGCGCTGACTGTCTCCCGGCAACAGCGTCAGCGCCGCATAATCAATCTGCCCCGACCGCTCCACGGTGTAATTCTGCCCCGCCTGCTCCACGATCTGCGCGGTGTTGGTGTCATCCGACCAGACATAAAAGGTCACGTTGTTGGAGACGGCCTGCCCAGTCGAGGTTTTCACCAGGCAATTCTGGAGCGTGGTGGTCTGCTGCACTTCCCAGTCTATTGCTTCGAACTGGAGCGTCTGCAGGCGGACGTTCTGCTTGGCAAAGGTTGGATCGGGATTGATCGGATTCTCGACAAAACGCCAAATGGAAGTTTGGCTGTTCCCCATGTTGACGATTTTCCAAATATGGTCATTGATAAACTGGTAGGCCTCACCGGGATCAGACGATCCCTCACCCCCGTAGATTGTCATCGGCAATGCCATATCACCGGGCTGCACCGTGTAGGTGAATTCGAGGTCGGTTTGCTGGGGGGAGTATGCCGTTATCGCGGTTAACGTGGCGTATGTCAGCCCCTCCCGCCCGGTCCTGATCCGTATCCCGAGCGGACGGATCAGGTCATCGACGGTCTCGCTGCCAAGACCGACGTACACTCTGTCGAAATTTCCCGCCGGACTGCGCAACCGGATACGGAAATTCACCTTCTGACCGGGGGCTGTAAGGGGCGTAACATAGGCGTCCTCCGGGTACTTGAAGATGCGCTCGATGTCTCCGTAATCCTGCGCGGTGGCCGTCGAGGCGGCTACCAGCATCCCGCAGGCCACTAACGGAAAGGCCAGCTTTTTCAATACGTCTGTCATGCAGCTCACGTTCATGCGTATTCTCCTGATTCTCACCGTAAATCATTGTCGACCAGACTCGGCCTGGCCGGGAAATCCTACTTTTTTTGCCCCACCTGTTGGGTCGCCGCCGGCACCGCCCGGCCCTCCGCCACCGCCTTCACGTCGCGCGCCTCGGCCATCATGCGCAGACGGACTTTCTCCGTCGCCTCCCGGAGCGTTTTCGCGACCTCATCCCGCGCACGCGCTTCCTCCGCTTCAAGCGCCTTCCAGTCGGGACGCTTCGCCAGTTCGGCTTTGACTGTCTCATTGTCGGCCCCGGGCGGCAGCGACGCGCGGACCTCCGCGACCATCTCCTCCATCTTGGCCAACACAGGCGCGCGCTTGGCCGCCGCCTCGGTCTGAGCCCGCTGACTCGCTTTCAGATCCTCCAGATAAGCGGGATCCTCCATGCGGTTGGTGACCACAACCTCAAGGTTACGCGCCGGATCCGGCTCCCCCTGCGCGGCACGGCGCTTGCAGCCCGCCGCCACCACAATCATGCACACAAAAAGCATTGACACGGTCCGGGCTCTGCCCACGCAAACAGTCCTTTCAGCCACTCTGATCATGCGTTTTATACTTAAAAAAGCCATCATTTCAGTCTCTATGCGGTCCGCCAGACGAAATCGGAACACGCCGTGAAAGCGGGTATGCACACAACCCCGTCATTTTTTGATGTTAGCATGAGACAAATGGGGCGGGCAAGGCCATTTTGTAAAAATCCGTGCGATTGAGGTTGCCTACTTGCGTAGGCATGCGTTACAGTGAACGCACATATGACAGAAGACCGAACCAACAATGTGGCCTCCGGGACCCTCGTGCTCGCCGACGGCGAGAACCAGGAGACCTTTTTCCGCGTCCGCCGCACCAAGCTGCTGGTGATCAGCGGCCCGTTGCAAGGACGTGAGTTTGTCCTGAACCGCGACACCTTCACGATCGGCTCGGGCGGCCACAATGACCTGACCATCGAGGACTCCACCGTCTCCAAGCGCCACTGCGAGATCGTGGTCGAACCCTCCGGCTACCTGATCCGCGACCTCGACAGCACCAACGGGACGTTCGTGCAGGGCGTGCGCGTCTCCTCCGCCCATCTGGCCCCCGGCACCGAGATCCAGCTCGGCAAGACCCGCATCGTCTTCTGCCCCCTCCAGGACGCCAACGACATCCCGCTCTCGCGCAATGAGGCTTTCGGGGCCATGCTCGGCCGCTCGGTGCCGATGCGCCGCATCTTCTACCTGGCCGAGACCTACTCTCCCGCCGACGTGACCGTCATGATCACCGGCGAGACCGGCACCGGCAAGGAGATCCTGGCCGAGGAGATCCACAACCACTCCAACCGCCGCGACAAGCCTTTTATTGTCATCGACTGCGCCGCCATCTCCAAGGAGCTGATCGAGAGCGAGCTCTTCGGCCACGTCAAAGGCGCCTTCACCGGGGCCAACGCCGACCGCCAGGGCGCGTTCGAGCTGGCCGACGGCGGCACCGTCTTCCTCGACGAGATCGGCGACCTCTCGCCCGACCTCCAGCCCAAGCTGCTGCGCGTGCTCGAAAAGCGCGAGATCAAGCGCGTCGGCTGCAACAAGGTGCGCAAGATCGATGTCCGCATCATCTCCGCCACCAACCGCAACCTCGCCAACGAGGTCAACGAGGGCCGCTTCCGCGAGGACCTCTACTACCGCCTTTCCGTCGTCCACCTCGAGCTGCCCCCGCTGCGCCGCCGCCGCGAGGATGTGCCGCTGCTGGTCAAGAAGTTTCTGTCTGACCTGCACGGCGCGGACGCCATCAGCCAGCTCGCCGACGTCGACCGCACCATGGACATCCTCAAGCGCCACGAGTGGCCCGGCAACGTGCGCGAGCTGCGCAACCTGATCGAGCTGGCCTTCTACAGCGAGCGCCGCCCCGTGGACCTCAGCGCCTTTCTCAGTATCGGCAGCCTGCGCGCCGGCCGTAAGCCCGCCGAGCCGGAGATCAGTTTCGTGACCGACAAGCCCTTCAAGGACGCCAAGAATGACCTGATCGAGGAGTTCGAGAAGACCTACCTCAACGACCTGCTGGCCCGCAACAAGCAGAACATCTCGCGCTCCGCCCGCGAGGCCGGCATCGAACGCGCCTACCTCCAGCGCCTGATCCGCAAATACGGCATGCGCGAATAAAAGGAGGAGTCAGGGCTCCTTAAAGGCCAGGCGGCCCTAAGCATTCAACGCCTCACGCCTCATTGCTAATTCCTAAATCTTCCTTGGGAGGGGCTTCGATGCAGCAGGGCTCGCCAGAGACCGGATGCGTGAAGCGCGCCGACAGCGCGTGCAGCAGATGGCGCGTGCAGCCGGCCACCGGCCGCGCGCCGTACAGGGTGTCGTTGACGATCGGCCAGCCGCCGAGCGCGAGCTGGCAGCGGATCTGGTGCGTGACGCCGGTGAAGATCGTGACCGCCAGCACCGTGTTCGGCCCGCGGAAACCGAGCGGCCGGTAGGCGGTCTCGGCGTGCAGGCGGCGCACCGGGCCCGCGAGCGACCGCGCGTCGACCATCTTGCAGCAGGACAGGCCGGGATGGTGCGCGAGGTCATGCACCAACCGCCCCGGCACCGCGACATGCCCCTCGACCACCGCGAGGTAACGCTTCTCCACGGTCTGCGCCGCGAACTGGGCACGCAAGATGTCGAACGCCTGCGCCGTACGAGCCGCTAATACGAGCCCCGAGGTCTCAGAGTCGATGCGGTGCAACGCGCCGGCCATCAGCGGCAGGTCGCCCAGCGCCGCCAGATCCGGGAAGCGGGCCACCGCGCCGTTCATCAGGGTGCCGCGCTCGTCGCTGCTGAGCGGCTGAACCGCCATGCCGGCCGGCTTGTTGAAGGCAAGCAGCGCCTCGTCGGCGAACACGATCTCCACCGGCACCTCCGGGTCGGGCTGCACGCGGTTGTCGTCGCGCTCCTTCAGCCGCACCACCTGCACGGTGTCCCCGGCACACAGTTTGCCGCCCTTGAGTCCGGGGCGGCCGTTGACACGCACTTGACCGGTCTCGATCGCCCGGCGGCAGAAGGCGCGCGACGAGGTCGGGCAGCGGGCCAGCAGCGCGGCGTCGAGACGCAGGCCGGCCTCCTGCGGGCCGACGGTGAACGTGAGATCGGTGAGCATCGGAAGAGTAAGGAGAAGGGAGAAGGGGTGACACGTTGCGCGCTTCAATCAGCGGCGGCGCGGCGCGGGCTTGGGGGTCTGCGGCGCCGGCGTGTCAGCCGGCCGGGCGGAAGCGGGCCGGGCCTGCAACTGCTGCACACGCTGCGCGGCGTAGCGGCCGCGGCTGGACGCCGTCCCGCCTTTGCGCACGAAGGCGGAATAGGCCTGCGCGGCCTGCGCGTTCTGCCCCTGCGCCTCGTAGGCGAGTCCCTTGTAGAAAGCGGTCGTGGCGTCGCCCGGCACCTGGCGCTCGAAGGCGTTGAGGTGCTGCAGGGCGCCGGCGTAATCCTTGCGCTGCAACGCGCACTGGGCGAGCATGCTCTGCGCCCGCGCACCGGTGGGATTGACGCGCGCGGCGAGCGCGGCGGCCTGCTGCGCGGCGGCGGTGTTGCCGGCCTGCTGCTGCGCCTGCGCCAGCAGCATCAGGCCGACATAATCGTTGGGCGCGAGGCGCAGGCCCTGCTCGGCGGAGGCTTTGGCCGCGGCGTACTGCTTCTGGGCGAGCTGCGCCTCGGCGGCCGCGAAACACTTGTACGCCTCTTTGTTCCTGCGGATGTTGGCGGTCGCGGCGAGGTAGGCGTCGCGGTTCACCACGCCGCGGTTCTTGCCGGCATACTGCGTGCGCGCGCGTTCCTGGGCGGTCTGCAAGCGCTCGCTGCTCATCGGGTGCGTGGAGAACATCTGTTCCAGCACGGAAGGATTGGAGCCGCTGAGCCGCACCAGCAACTGCTGCAGATCGACCATGCCCTGCGAATCATAGCCGGCGCGCACCATGTAGAGCATGCCGCCCTCATCGGCCTCGCGCTCCTGCGCGCGGCTGTAGCTGGCCAGCACCGCGGCGCTGCCGAGCTGGCCGGCCGTGCCCGCAAGATCCGCCCACGAGCTGCCCTGGCTGGCGAGGTAGCCCTGCGTGCCGGAGATCAGCATATCGTAAACGGTGCTCTTGCTCATGGCCGAGGCCGTATGGCCGCAGTTGACGTGAGCGATCTCGTGCCCCAGCACCGCGGCAAGCTGCGCCTCGTTCTCCAGCTCGGCCAGCATGCCGCGCGTGATGGCGATCGTGCCGTCCGGGAAGGCGTAGGCGTTGATGTAGACCGCATTGACCACGTGGAAGCTGAACGGCATGTCCGGGAAGACCGTGTCGGCCGGCGTGAGGGTGGCGACCAGCTTGCGCCCGATCCGGCTCACGTAGGCGCTGGCCTGCGCGTCACTCGACTCGCCGTAGTCCGAGGAGAACTGCGACGGCACCGCCTGCTTGGCGAGGGAGAGGAGCTGGCTCTTGCCGCTCTCGCCCTGAAGCAGGCTGAACTGCTGTTTGCCGGTGATGGGATTCGTGACGCAGCCCGCCAGCAGAAAGAGTGACAAGCCGCCAGCCAATGCAAACGCAAGGTCATTGAATTTCATAACATCTCCTTAACAGCACGGTCATCGGCAAGGGGCATGCAAGCCGATCGCGTGTTCGTTGCGAAGCCACTTGGGCGGGCGCGGACGCCCGCGCTTCTGTCTCGGCAACTCACCTTTTCTCCAGACACGCATAAACTTCGCGTCCCCCTGCCGCTTCCCTATTACTTGAGGTAAGATGAGAAGGCTGTTCTCCTTGTGAAAGGTTTTCTGGCAAAA
>DAOTKE010000032.1:0-25576 GCA_035449085.1 Kiritimatiellia bacterium
GCCGCAATTCGGCGAAACAGAAACCGGAAGAGCCGAAATCCACGGAATTCACTTCATTGCGTGCGGCATGAACGGTAAACCGTAAGTACTGAGCCGTCACGCCCGCAAGGCGGTGGGCGGTCGCATTGGTTGCCGCCCAGTACTCTGGGGGCAACTCAAACCGGGCCGGACGGAGCAGATAGGGGCCGACCGGGCTGCCCAGGCCGACAAAAGCCACGTCGGATTGACTGTCGAGCGTGAACCAGGTCTCTCCGTCATCGCTACCCTCGACAGTCCAGGCATCGGGTGTGCGGCCTGAATCGGCTTGGGTGGCAGACGTGTGCCAGCGGTAGGCGTCAAACGTGACACCGGTTTTAGTGTCAATCGTCAGAGGGTTGGGGATCGGTTTGGAGAGCCAACGGTCGCTCACATTGCCGTTAATGGCATTCATGGGCTTGTCATCTGCGTGTGTGCCGCTTGTCGGGGCCGAGGCTGTGGTGCCGGACGGATAGGGGACGACCTGCCCGTTGCGCAGGAGCTGGAATTCGGCGAAACTCATTTCATACCCATAGTTATCGACCGCGTCATTGACGGCGGAGGTGGGATTGAAGCGGATGTAACGGAAGGTCCAGACATTGGGCTGCACGGCGAACGTGCCCTGTTCGATGCGCGTGTCCCCGGTGTAACGGCTGCCTGCATCTGCCATGCATGTCAGCCCGGAGCCTTGTTTGACCAGTCCAACCGGGCTTGCACCATCCATGACCGCGGCGGCGAACAGCCGCCCGCCGCTCGCGCCCACGGTCACCGTGTCGGATGCGCCGCCGATGATCGTGATGCGGTCCGTCAGCGACGGGACGTTGACCGCTGCATGGCCGTTCAGCACGACGCGCCCGCGTCCCGTGAAAGTCCCGGCGAAGGCCGAGAGATCGGTCACGTTCAGGGTGGCGGCGTTCTCCAGCAGAACCGTCCCCGCGCCACTGAGTGGGCCGAGAGTCTCCTGCCAAAGCTGTGCGGTCAGTGTCGTGCCAGCGGCGACCTCAACACTGCAGGACTCTGAAATCGCATCCACGGGCCATACGGCGCTGCCAAGACTGTAAACGCCCGCCCGCACGCCGCGGTTGGCCGTGATCTGCGCGTCCTGGTTGCTGCGCACGTCGGCGACGTACCAGTTGACGGCGTCGGCGCTGACATCGATTGTCCACGCCACCGGATCATTGGCCAAATTGCCGCCGGTGTACCAGCGGTATCCGTTGAAGAGCAGCGGTGCCGGCAGGTTGACACGCACCCAGCCTCCAGCAGCCGATCCGCACTGCCAGTAGGTGCGCGAATTGCCGTCATAGACATATGACGAGTTGTTAGTGCCTGACGTTGAGCTGGCGTTCCAGCTTGTACCCGCCGGCCAGGCCACGGGCAGGCCATCGCGCAGCAGTTGGAACTCGGCGATTGAGGGCTGGTTGCCGGCAACGCGCGTCTGGAGCGGCGTAAAACGAACGTAACGGATGCCGCCACCCAACACGAGGGTCCCGCCTTCGATGCGCAGACCGCCGGTCGCACTCTGGGTGCCCGCCGCGCCTGCGATCGAGAAGGTGCCGTTCCCGACTTTGGTCAGGCCGGAAGCGGCCGCGCCATCTGCCAACGCGCCGATGAAACGGCTCGACACATCGCCTTCACCGACGGTCAGCGTGACGGGCGTCGTGCCGCTGTTGGTGACCGTGCTGGCGAGGTCCGCGCTGTATAGCTGTCCGACACTCTCCGACATACCGTTCAGATCCATGGTGCCGCCGGTCAGAGTCACGTTGCCACTGATCTGGTTGCCACCGCTGCCGGCGAGACGCACGGCGGCCTGAGGCGCGACACGCAGGATATGCCGCACCGACGGCGCGTCGATCCTGTCGAGAATCGCCATGCCTGCGTCGACGGCGAGATCCAGTGACGAATGGGCAAGCATGCCGCCCAACGTCAGGACACCGTCACCCTGTTTGGCCAGCGATCCGCTCAGCGCCCCGTTCAACGTCAACGCGACAGACGCGGGTACGTCGAGCATGCCGCCTGAAGAGGTGATGGTACGCGTTGAGGTCAGCGCTTCTGTGCCGGAGATGCCTAGGGTGCCGCCCTCCAGCGTGATCGCATTGGCGCTGTTGCCGAGCGACGCATCATCGCTCACAATCAAGCGACCGGCGTTGATGGCGATGCCGCCGACGAAGCTGTTGAGTCCGGTCAGTTCAGCGTCGCCGGTGCCGCGCTTGACGAGCGAGCCGTTGCCGCTGATGGTGCCGGTGTGGGTCACGGTTCCGGCACCGTCAAAGCCGACGGTCGACCCGATTCCGCTGAGCGTGACATCGTGCGCGGCCGTAAAGGCGTAGTCAGGGTCGTCAAGGAGTCGGCCGCCGGTTTCGCGTGTGGCGTCGAACCACACCGCCAAGCCTGTGCCGCCGACGGTCACGGATTCGTCACCGGTGCCCAGCGCATCGGCTCGTGGAATCCGAAGCGAATAGTCGGTGAGCGTCTTTGCGCCCGTACCCAGGATACCGGGCGTCCCCGCCGCCAAGTCGGCTCCTGGGGCGGTGGCCCAGGAAGATGAACTCGGCAGAGAAAGCAGCCATGCCCTATCGCTGAATAACACACCGTTCACGTCCTCCACATCGATGCCGAACACGGCGGGTCGGTCCGGATTGCCCACGCGGAACGGTTCAGCACCGCCCGTGACCGTCAAGGTCGGTGTGCCCGAAGCGCCGGGAGCCGCGACCAGATCGCCTGCCCAGATCAGGGACGCTGCGGTTCCTGAACGGTCGAACGTGGTGTTCTGAGCCAGCTCCAGACGGGCACGAACCGTCTGAGTTGAAGAACTGATGGGTGTGGTCCGCAACACGCTGCCGTCGCCCGGATCTTCAAAACGTCTGGCTGCTGCCACGATTTCTTCCGCATGGGTGAAGGGGCCGTTGGCAGGGTCAAACATGATGCCCGAAGAAAATCCGTCAGACGTGCGCGGCCCTACGCCGCCGGTGCCCTGCGACACGACAATGTCCACCGTATGCCAGCCGGCAGAGAGCGCGACATTCTGCGTCACCACCACGGCGGATGCGGAGTTGTTGCGCAATAATTCGACACCGTCAACAGCCAGATACCCGCCGTCGTCGAAAGCCTTGGCAAAGCTGTACAGGCCGGCGTCCGGGACATGCCATTGGCCGGTATACCGGTACTGCGTGTTATTCGGATAACTGACTGCCCCGACGTTGGCCATGAGCGTGGTCAGCCGTATGCCGCTCGCGGCGTGCTCCGCATCGAGATAAACCGAGCCGGAGGGGACTGAGGCACGGCCTTCTTCTAGCCCCGGCAACCAGTCGGTGATGGCCAGGGAGCCGCCATCCAGCGTGAAAGTCGTGGTGCCCAGGGCGTTGCCTGCGGCAAACACAAGCGTGCCGTCTGACAGGCGGATGTTGCCCTTCGAGCCAGCGGTCGCGAAAAACGACAGATTCCCGTTGCCGATTTTGTCGAGTGTGGCGCCTTCATGGATCACCCCGTTGATGGCCATATCGGCGTTGTCCAGACCCGCGTACAAGACGCCAGGCGTGTCCGCGCCGTTCATGAGCGTGAGATCACCGGTAACGGACAACGTGTTGACGGTTTCGCTGTGGCCGTTAAGATCCAGTACGCCTCTTCGTAGGCCGTTCAGGGTTAACGCCCCCTTGTCGGCACCGTGCGGAATGACCTCATCCGCGCCGAGTCGCAATATGGCCTGACTATCCGTTTTGGCGTAGGTGCCGGGGCCGGCTGACCCGATGATGGTTCCGCCTGAATAATCGTTGGCAGGGTTGGAGAGGGTGACCGCCGCACTCTCCTGCACGATGCGCAGAGACCCGAGACCTGTGATTGGAGCGGCGACTTCGGTGCCGCCGTCGGCATTACGGCCGAACAGATAGGCACCGGATGGGCCGGCCGTGACGCCGCGGTTGGGGTGAAGGGTCAGTAAGCCGGTATAATTGCCGAGGCTGGCGCCGTCCAGCACGATCGCATCGGGCTCAAAGACGGCAGGCACCAGGCCAAGCGAATGGTCGGTCTCGGCAAACGTGTCGCCGCTCAGCAACTGGACCTGCCCGGAGAAAAGATTGGTTGGCGCGTTCAGGCAAAAAATCCCCTTGCCCGTCTTCGTCAACCCGTCTGTACCGGTCAATACGTTGTGGATGTAGACGTTGCCGTTGCTGACCATGCACTCGGCAGGAGCGGTCAGCGTGTTGGTCTCGCCGACCAACGTCCAGTTGCGGGCCAAATTGTTGGTGTTGAAGTGTATGGCGGACAGGGAGAAAGGCGCACCGTCCGGCACGGTGACCGTACCGCCCGCACCGGAAAAAAACACCGTGTCGCCGACACCGGGCACCATGTTGTCCTGCCACATGGCTGCATCGTTCCAGTCACCGGATCCTCCGGTCCAGACCGCATCGGCTGCGAACGTGCTTCCGGTAATCAATAAAATCAGGGGCAACCCAAATGTTATTCGAACGAGCAGGCCTGTCATGATCACTCCTCCATGTTTGAAGCGGCATCAAAAAAAGACCGCAGTGAATATCAAATTGTAGACCGAGAGTGACTTCATGGCAACCACGCATTCCGACAGAGGGCGATGCAGTTTAGACATCATGCGACCTGATTAGAGCGGACACCATCACGCCCATAACGTATACTAGGGTTATGTTATCTCTTGTAAGGGGATAGGGGCTGAGTGATCATGGTTTCAGCAACAAATCGTTTCAAGCGCTTAGCGCGCTGGGTATCGGTCATTGCGGGCGTGGTGATGGTCGGTGTCATGCTCGCGGCGGTGATGCTCTGGCAGCGGCGTGTTCAGGTCGTGACGCGTGCGGCACACAAACTGCTGGCGCGCCAAGGTGTTGAGGATCTCTCTTTCCGGCTGTCCGCACTCTCACCATGGCGGCTGACCGTACGTGATGTGCGGTGGGGCAGTGGTGCGGCCCCGCTTGCGGAAATTGACCGGATCGACCTGCACTACACGCTGGATGACCTGCGGCGGCGTCACCTCGAACGTCTCCATGTGCAGGGCGTGCGCACGACGGTGTTGGTTGAAGATGGGAAGTGTGCGTCGCCGCTGGTCGAGCGGCTGAAGCCGTTACTGGACGCCGCCCGCGCGAAGCAGGGTGAACCCGTGCCGACCTCCGATGCGCCGCCCTTCTCGTTCTGGATGGCGACGCTGCGCGATGTGCAGATCGCCGTGGCGGATCCGTCTGATCCGGCCGCGCCAATGGCCGGTCTCGCCTTCTCGTGCGGCGGCGTTGCAGAAACCGACGGACGCTACCGTTTTTGGGGGCAGGCGCAGGGCGATGGCGCCGCGACCGGCACGCTGTTCCGCATGAAAGTGGCGGGCACTGTGGAGCCCGCGCGTGGCGCGGTCACGCTGTCGCCGGAGCTGACGCTGCCCGATCTCGGCGGCTGTATGGCGACCGCCCGCAGGCTGTTGCCCGCTGCGTTGTCGCGCTGTGAAATGGAGCCAGCGGCGGGCGCCGGCCTGACCGCGCGGGGCGATTTCGCGGTGGTGTCGTGGACCAACATCCAGCCGTTCCGGCTCTCGGCGGAGCTCGGACGCGGCAGCCGGTTTGATCTGCCGTCGCGTCCGGCGCATGCGGTGTTGCAGAGCGTGCGGCTTGATGTCTCCGGCACGCCGCAGGATGTGCAGGCCCGCTTCAGCGCCGGCCTGTCGGGCTTTGCCTGGGGCGAGGGCCTCTCGGCCACGCAGGAGCGCGGGCGGCTGTTCAGCCTGCGCGGGACAACGCGGTTGCGGCAGGACGGGACGGGCCAGCGGCTGAACGCCTCGCTGGAGAGCGATCTGCCGGGACGCTCGATCGCGAAACTATTGCCGCGCGTGCTGCCGCTTGTGCCGATCTTCTTTACGGACGGCGGCACGCTGAAGGTCAACGCCGACATGGCGCGCCCGCTGTCTGGTGCCTGGAATGGACAGGTGCGGTATGAGGCCGAGGCGCTGCGTTCGTCCGCGCCGATCTCCGGCACCTACGTCGGTGCCCAAGCGGTACGGGTGGCCGGCGAGGCCGCTATCGAAGCCTCCAAGCCCGGGACTGTGCGTTGTGGGATCGCGTTGGAGGACGGGTATGTTTTCCGTGACGCCTTCAGGCTGACAGGGAGCGTCGATGCGACATTGACGGCCCAGCCGCCCTACCAGGAGGCGCGCGGCACGTTTACCGGGCATCTGGGGGATAAGCGTGCATTTGCCAAACTGCCGATTTCGCTGGAAGACGGTCGCGTGCGGTTCGAGGGCGAGGCCGTGGTGGACGGCCTGACCTCCCATCCGGTTTGGCGCGTTTCGCTGATGATGCCTGAAGCGACGGCAGCTTGGACGCAGCAACAGGCGCAGGTGACGGGGCGGCTGGGGGGGACGGCCGAGATCCGTTACAGCGCGGAGAGCCTGGCGGCGCACGGTGCGGTCTGGGCGCGGGCGATCACGGCTCAGGCCGGTCCGGCGACGAATCCCGTGGTGACAGCCGGGGCGGAACAGATCGGCGCACGCTTTGAGATCCCGCTGTTTGCGCGTACAGAACGTCCGCAATGGATGGCCGATGTCACGCTCGCGGTCAGCAACGCCTGGGCCACGGGAGCCGGTGATGCGCGGCTGGAGCAGGCCGCCGCAGAGTTACCGTTCACCTGGTCGGCGGCGGAGGGGCTGGCGTTCCGTTCGGGGCAACGGTTGTCCTGGCAGCGGTTGGCGGCGCAGGGTGTGGATGTGGAGACGGATGGAATGGCGTGGGCGACCGATGGCGATGCGGTGACGGTGCAGGCCGCGTTGCGTCTGGCGGAGAGTGCGCTGCGCGTGCAGATGGCGGCGCGGGTCCCGCTGAAAGAGCCGCGGGCGACAGTGTTGACCGTCACGTTGCCCGAAATGGCCCTAGAGCCGGAGGGCACGCTGGCGGCTCTGATCCGCGATAAGACGGCCGGGGCTGAGGTCGGCGGGCGCGTGGCTGCCGAGGCGAACGTACGCTTTCTGGGGACGCGTCCATATGTGACGGGACGCGTCCGTGTCAACGAGGGCTGGTTGCGCAACAGCAAGGCGGAAGTGCGCGGCGTGACGGCGGATGTGCCGTTTCTGGCGGGCGTGATTTTCCGGACAATAGAAAGTCCCTTTGTCTCGTTTACTGAAGCGAAAGCCGGCAATGTGCGGTTCGGCCGGGGGCGTGTTGATTTTCAGGTGACGAACCGGGGCATCTTTGTGGATCGTGCGGAGGTCGGCTGGTGCCGCGGCAGTCTCAACGCCTACTCGGTGAACTGGGAGTTTGCAAACCCGAGCGATGATTTCGTGGTGTACGCCGACCGCATTGATCTGGGCGAGGCGCTGATGATGGTCATGCCCTTCAAGGGGCGGATGGAAGGCGTGCTGTACGGACGTTTCCCGGTGGGGATCGACAAAGGACATGTGCGGCTCGCGCCCGGTTTCCTTTATTCGTTGCCGGGACAGGGCGGGGTGCTGAGGCTGGAGGACAGCGAGCAGATGCGGTCGTTGCTGGACCGGTCGGGGATCAAGGGCGATGTGCAGGGGCCATTGGCCAAGGCGTTGAGCGATCTGGACTTCAATACGCTCAAGTTGGATTTGGAACCGAGAGAAGATGGCGAGGGGACGTTGCGGATCAAGCTGGTCGGCAAGTCCAACGACAGGGCATGGCCGGCACCTGTGGATTTGAACTTGAATCTGCACGGGCCGTTGGAGAAACTGGTCAACATGAGATTGGACATGTCGCGCCAGTGAGTGGCGGAACGGTGATTATTGCAAGGAGAGGAGCACATGAAAAGAGCGGGAAGAGCAGTGATGATGGGGGTTCTGCTGGCATTGACGGCGGGCGGATGTTTGTCCGTCAAGACGGAGCATGAGATCAAGCCGATTCACATTACGATGGATGTGAACCTGAAGGTGCAGAAGGAACTGGAAGATTTCATGAACCTCGACTAACGGCCCAGCCGGGAAAGGATGACAGGCATGATGACGATGAGAGCGATGATGGGTGTCGTGATGGCGGTGCTGGTGGGCGTGGCCTGCGTGGCGCAGGCGGATGATCTCGCGGATGCGAAAGCCCGGCGCAAGGCACGCAAAGAGCAGATCGTACAGCTCGTGAAGGCGGGCGATGCGTCAGAGGGTGCGGACGGCTATCTCGTTGCTAAGGCCGGTCTCGATACGGCCAAGGCCGCGCTGGTCAGTGCCGAGAACGCGGACCGTAAGATCGGCTATACGGCGATCGCCAAGGCCAACGGCAAGACGGTCGAGGAGATCGGCAAGCAGGCGGCGGCGATCAGCCGTGCGCGAGGCGGGAAAAAATAGTCCCGGATTCCCGGTTCCGGGGGCTGGCGTTTCGTTGCGTGTGCGTCGGGGAAATAGGCGGTGAGACCGTTACTCGCGTGTGAGCACAAACACGTCGCGCCAAGTGATGGCGTTGTCGGTCGTAAGTGCGAGCGCGAGCGGATGTTCGCCGTCAAACGTGAAGGGCGTCCACCAGATGGCGGTCGCCAGTCCAGTGACCCCCTTGGCCTGGGGGTCTTTGATTTTTTGCATCGCGCAGAAGAGGTAGTCGCCCGGGGGCATGGCGAACTGCCAGCTCAGCGGGCCGGTCATGGCCTGCGACCGGATGCGGAAGTGCTGCTGAACCAGGGTTTCGAGAAAGCGTACCGCGCTCAGTTCCGCGCCGCGCACGGCGTTCTGCTTGTCACGCTGCGAGGGACTGACGGTCGGCGAGGTGATCGTTCCCGAGCGGTGCCTCGTAACACGCGGCATACCGTGAAAGAAGACATCCGCAGTTTCGGCGTCGACGCGGTTGGCAAGCGCGGCGTACTTGGCACGCAGGATGTGCAGTTCGCGCTCAAGTGTGGGCGAGTCAGGGGCGATGCCGATCAGCGGGAGCTGGTTGATGCGGTCGGGATGCGCGAGCGTGACGGTCAGGACAGGCGCGATGCGCTCGAACGTCATCTCGGTTTGGCCCAGGCGGACGGGGGCGCCGTTGGTTGCCGCAAACGGGCCGTAGACCGTGTGGGGCGTGTCCGGGGCAGTCAGCGTGAAGCCCCGCCCTGGGCCGACGAGGTTAAGGAGATACGGCGCGTTGGGCGGGCCGATACGCGCGTGGTGGGCCAGTGGATAGGGACCGTATCGGCCGCCGGTGCCGAAGGTCAAATAAAAGCGAATAGGCTCGCGGGTGACCGGAAGCGATGCCATGACGAGGTCGCCGTCGGCGCGTACTGGCGGCGGCGCCAGCACGACCGGCGCTTCGGCGGCGGTGTCAAAGGTCACGCCGCCGCGCTGCGTGGTGATAGATTGCGCGAGAGCCATTCCTGCGGCGCCGCATGCGCAGTAGAATCCGATCATGCGCAAATGAGTCATGGTCGACCTCGGATGTGGTTTCACGAACGTTTGTTGCGTGGCAGGGTGACGTGGAAAGCTGCACCTTGGCCGGGGGTGCTGTCGACCCACACCTTGCCGGCGTGGGCGGCGACAATGACCTGGACAATATTGAGGCCCAGCCCCAGCCCTTTTTCCGCCTCCCGCGCCCGGCGGCCGCGGAAAAGCCGTTGCCAGATCAACGCGAGTTCTTCCGGCGGAATGCCGATGCCGGTGTCGCGGACACAAATGGTCACTTCTGCATCGCTTACAGAGAAGGAGACTGTGACCGCCCCGTGCTGGGGGGTGTATTTGATGGCGTTGTCGATGAGATTGGCGAAGACGCGCGCCAAGCGGGGACGGTCGCCGTGGATCACGATTTCTGATTCCGGATGGTCGGCCTTTAATGAAATCTCTTTTTCTTCGGCGACAAGCGCATAGAGGTCAAGAATCTCGTCGATCAACTGGGTCAGGTTGAAGGGGTGGATGTTAAGCTTGACGAAGCCGCTCTCCATTTCACGCACGTCCATCAGGTTCTGCAACTGGAGCTTGGCACGGTCACAGTCTTCAATGATGCCGGCCAGCGTGTCGCACAATTCAGGAGACAACCTTTGATTGTTCAAGGCCAGTTCGGCCGCACTGCGGATACGGGTGAGAGGGGTGCGGAAATCGTGTGCGACATTGTCCATGGTCTGGCGCATGGCCCGGATCAGATTGGCGTATTTTTCGGTGACAACGGTAAAGAGACTGCCGAGGGTGTCGAGTTCGGCGATCAGACTTTTGACGGGGGGAGCGCCGGTTTCGAAAGCGCCGGTCTCGATGATGCGGCTCATTGATTCGGTGATGCGATGGATGGGACGCAGCGTGATCATCATCATGAAAACGCCCGAAAGGGCCGAAAACAGGGTGGAGAGTAGCGCGAAGACCAACAGCATGCGGGCCAGCATGCTTTTTTGGTCGACCTCCAAGAACGACCCCTTGCCCACCTGTAAGACCCGCCCGTCTTTGAGTGGAGTGGTTTGAATCTGGATATGGCGATTGAGGGGGTTGATGTAATACTCGCTCAATCCAGCCGGCGGAAGGGATGAATCGTCCTGCGGAGGTGTATAGACGCGCCAATCGGGCAAATCGATTTTTTGGGGCCAGGTGATGGTGTATTCGACCAGGCCGCGGCGGTTGATGACGCGGACGATGAAGATGGTGGAGGGAGGATAGCGTTCCAACGTGACCTGTTCAGCCAGCAGGTTGCCGTCGGCGTTTTGCTCGATAAGTTCGACCAGCTCTTCGCTTTCGGCGGTGACATCCTGCCGGTCGAATCCCCGTGCGGATTTCGTGATCACACGGCTGGTGAGCACATAGACGCTGACGGTGCAAAGCGCATAGACCACGAGGTAGCCCAGGCACAGGTAGAAGGCAAAGGAACGGAAAGCCTTACTGATCCGTCCGGAAAACATAGCCGACTCCGCGCAGGGTTTGGATCAGTTTCTTGTCGAAGCCGGCATCGATCTTGTTGCGGAGCCGGCAGACCAGAACGTCGACGATATTGGTCTGGGGGTCGATATCAAGATTCCAGATGCGTTCGAGGATCAGTGTTTTGGTGAGCGGACGGTTGGGGTTACGCATCAGCAGGTCGAGAAGGGCGAACTCTCGCGGCTGGAGGTCGATCTTCTTGTCGCCGCGCACGACGGTGCGGCGCAGCAGATCCACATGCAGATCGCCGGCGCGCAAGGTCGTTGCGGACTTTCCCTTGGGGGGCGCCGCGGCCGTACGGCGGGTGATGGCGTGCAGGCGTGCCGAGAGTTCAGAAAACGAGAAGGGTTTGGTCAGATAATCGTCGGCACCCGACTGGAGGCCGGAGACGCGGTCATCGACGGCGATTTTGGCGCTGAGCACGAGGACGGGGGTGAGGTCGCCGCTGTTACGCAAATGCTTGAGCACGGTGAGCCCGTCGATTTCCGGCAACATGATATCGAGCACAATGGCGTCGTAATGATGGGCTTGCCAGAGCGCCTGGCCTTCTGTGCCTGTAGAGGCGGTCTCGACGGTGTGGCCCTCCTGGCGCAATCCGCGACTGACAAACTCCCGGATCTTCCGGTCATCTTCGATCACAAGCACGCGCATGGGGTCTCCTGTAACTTACATCGTTTTGAAACGGTCGAGTGGGTTGGCGTCCGAAACTTCGTTATTGTAGATGAAGTGGGCCTGCAGCACCGCGATGACGATGAAAAGCGGCAAGAGCAGTTCCTGTCCCTCTTCGAGGACTGTCGTCAACGCGTGTAGCGAATCGGAGATGCGGATGCCGAAATCTTTGCGCAGGACAGACGGCATGCGGTCGGTAATCTGGATCAGGATAATGGTGCCGCCGAAAAAACCCATAGACCAGCAAACCGGGTGTAACTTGAAGAGGCCGGTGAGCAGCCGTCTCAGAAAGTAAAGCAGCGTGCCGGCACATAGCACGATGACAACCGCAAAGCAGGCGGCCACGATGATGCGGTCGGCCAGCGGGTTATTGGGGTTGGTGATAAATTTCATTTTGAAAGGCGTGCCGCGCGTGGCCCCGGGCAGGTTGGATGCCGTCACCAAAAGCTTGTGCCAATCGAGTTCACGACAGATCGCAAAGAACGTGAGCATCGAAAAATTAGCGAGCCAGAACGGGCGCATCCGTGAGGCACGCATGGGCGGCACCAGCCAGAGAAAACCCATCTGGAAGAAGAAGAGTCCGACCGTGGCGGACTCGACCGGTGACACGCCGTCGTGATCGAAGTGGGCCTGGATCCATTCAGGCGTTGCGACCGTCCAAACCAAGATCAATACGGTGATGCCGGCCAGCCAGAGCAGGGGGGCGGTTAACCACGAGTATTTGCTTTTGAGGAAATCCATGTGGCCCTTTCGCTAGAAGTAACGCCGACGCACGAGAACCAGCGCGGCAAGAATCGAAATCAAGATCGAGAGGCCCATCAACATGACGAAAGCATACGGCGAGTGTTGCAACGGCAGCTCGATGTTCATGCCGTAGATGCTGGCGACCAGCGTCGGGAGCATCAGCACGATCGTGATGGAGGTCAGATACTTCATCACGTTGTTGAGGTTGTTGGAAATGATCGAGGCGAAGGTGTCCAGCGTGCCGGTCAGGATGTTGCTGTGGATCGTGGCCATCTCCAGTGCCTGCCGGTATTCGACGGCCACATCCTCAAGGATGTCCAGGTCTTTGTCGGGAATGTCAAGTTGCCGCGTGTGCTCAAGCCGTCCGATCAGGATGTCGTTGGCCTTGAGCGAGGTGGTGAAGTAGACCAGACTCTTCTCGATGTTGAGCAAGCGCATCAACGCTTCATTGGAAATCGACTCGTGCAGGTCTTGCTCGACCATATCGGCGCGCTGGCGGACATCGCGCAGGTAGCGCAGGTAGAGAATCGCCGAATGCCAGAGGATCTGGAACGTGAAACGGAACTGGTCTTCGGGTGGACAGACGCGCCGGATCTGGTCCAGGAAGGTGCTGGTGACCGGCGTCTGGCGGTTACAGATCGTGATCACATGCGAGTCGGTCAGCACGATACCCAACGGCAGCGTGTGGAACGGGATCAGGTTCTCGTGCGGCTCGTGATAGGGAACGTGCACGATCAGCAGGGTGACGCCTTCGTCGATCTCAAGACGCGGCCGCTCGTCTTTGTCGAGCGGGTCGGTCAAGAACTCGCGCGGCACGCGCGTCAATTCCTGTGCCCGGGCGATCTCTTCGGTGGAAGGATCGGCCAGATTGATCCAGCACGCGCCAGTCAGTTCGGGCACCTCTTTCAGGGCGCCGCCTTCCCAGCGGTAGATTGTGAACATGGCCTCCTCCTTTCCCGGTGCAGACGGGCCTAGTTTGTACTCTTACGCGCCGCCGGATGCAAGCGGTTTCTGCTTCTTGGGAAGATTGGGCGGGCGACAATCAGATTGACTCATTTCCCCCCTCTCCCACATAATGCCCCGAGGAACTGATCTAAGGTACAGTAAGCGAAACAGGCAGAGAGGCAAAGAACATGCGATCCTATGTGGCGGCAGGGTGGTTCATGCTGGTCGGGGCCGCCGTACAGGCGTGGGCCGGTGATCTGATTGTTACTGTGCGTAACGGTGCACAGGCGCGTGAGAACGTGGTGGTTGCCCAGCGTATGACGCATGCTTGGGCGGCAGCGGAGGCAGGCGCAGGTTTGGCCGAGCGGCATCCGGACGGGCGTGTCATGCCGGTTCCTTATGCTGTGGATCGCAGCGGTGAGACACCGGTCTTAGTGTGGCAGATGCCCGGCACCACGGCGCCGGACGCCGTGCGGCGCTTTGTGTGGCGTGCGGATCAAGCGTCATGCACGACACCGGGCGGCGACCTGGTCGTTTCGGTTGAAGACTCGCGAATCTTGATCGCAAACAGCTTTTTCAAACTGACGCACCCCGTCCGTGGACGAGGCGGTTTTCCGCAGGACGTGGAGTATGTCCGCTCTGGGCATGCCGACCGGGATCTCTATTTTCTTGACCGCATTGTCCGCAAGGATGCGGAAGGGCGCTTGATGCAGTATTGCGCGAATGCCTGTGAAGACGCCGTCGCGCGTGTGGTGTTCTCGAGTCCGTTAAGAGCCGTGGTGGAAGTCCGTACCGGTTTCGGGAAGCGCTCCGCCGCGACGCCCGGTCAGCCGCAGGCGGTCTATCGCTACACCTACAGTGCGCATGCTCCGGTCGTACAGGTGGAGGCACGCTACACGCGCACAGACGATGGCCCGTGGCGTGAACTCCATTTCCTCCATCTGTCGCGCAAGGAAGCCCGCTACACGCATTTTGTCACCGGCGATGCAGGCGACAGGTATCCCTTGCAACCCAAAGGCACCCGCAGTCGCGCGGTGAACGGAGCGCAATGGGCGGTCATGGCCGACGCGACGGATGCCTGCGGTGTGGGTTTCGGGGGGGCGACGTGTTGGGATGCCTCGGATGAGTTTGTGTACTATATCCGTAGCGGTCACATGACATGGCAGGGGCCGGAAGCCCAATTTGAGGGCGGGCTCTATTTCGGGCCGGCGGGTGATTCGGCCTGGTACAGCCAATGGTTGGGACGCGAGCGTGAACCTGAGATCACACTCTATCGGGACGGTCGCCTGTGGGTGCCGGTCGAACGCGATCCGCCAGAGGGCGCGTACCGCCTCGAAAATGCGGCGATGCGCATCGTGTTCGCCGGTGCGGAACAAGGATTCGATTGCACCGGCATTGAGAACCTTCTGGCCGAGGATACCCGTTTTGTGCGTGCGCGCGACAATGTGCCGGGCTTGTGGTCGCTGACCTTCAAGACACCTGCGGATACCGCAGGCCAGCAGGAGACGGCGGTGCTCTCCAACCTTTCGCCCTCCCTTCAACGCAGAGCCGTCGTGAAGCGCCGCCAGCTTACGTTTGCGTGGGAAGGCATCGACCTGCCGGACGAACCGGGCGCGGTCGACGTGCGGGCGGAAGTCTCGCTGGACGCGGGTGAGGGCGCGAGTGCATGGCGCATCCGTGTGACCAACCGCAGCCGGCGTTTTGGCCTGTGGGAGACCGCTTATCCGCTCCTCAACGGGGTGGTGCCGCCGGGCGTCGGCGACGCATTGTTGCCGACCGGTAACTGGGGTGGACGGCTGATGCGTCAGCATCGCGGGCAGTTCGATGCGCCGTACCCCTCGGCACGCTGTCCGCTGCAGATGATGGCCTTTCAGTTGGGTGAGGCTGGACTCTATCTCGCCGCGCATGACGGGGCCGCGACGGCCAAGCGGTTAAGCGTCAATGCCGCGCAGGACGTCACGTTTCACACGTTGGCCGAACAGGCCGGTGTCACCGGCGCCGAGGGTGCGCCGGCTTATCCGGTGGTGATCGCGGCCTATCGTGGTGACTGGTGGCAGGCCGCGCGGCGTTATCGGGAGTGGGCCACGCGACAAGCATGGGCTGCCAAAGGGCCTCTCGCGACGCGCGCTGATTTCCCGCCACGCCTGCAAGACTTGGGTTTCTGGATGCTTCTGAGCGGTGCGCCGGCAACGGTCACCAACAACATGGCGCGGGCGGCCCGGCTCTTCCCGGATATGCCGATCGGCGTGCATTGGTACAATTGGCACCAGATTCCCTTTGATCACACCTATCCCGAATACTTTCCGACCAAACCGGGTATGGCTGAGGCGACGCGCGCGATGACAGCCAACGGACAGACGGTGATGCCGTATATCAACGCGCGGCTGTGGGATGAGGAGATCCCGAGTTTTGCGACTGCTTTCCCCGCCGCGGCCAAGCAGCCGAACGGCACCAACTATGTCGAAATTTACGGATCGAAACGCAGGCTGGTGCCGATGTGCGCCGCGACGCCGTTCTGGCAGTCCAAGGTACAGGAAATCTGCCTGCGCCTGATGGACGAGTGCGGCGTCAACGCGATCTATCTGGATCAGATCGGCGCCGCCAGGCCCGCTCCGTGCTACGATCCCTCGCACGGCCATCCGTTGGGCGGCGGTGGACATTGGACCGCCGGTTACCGGAAGATGATGACCCCGGTGAAGCGCGAAGCGTCACGCCGCAACGTCGTGTTGACCACCGAGAATACGGCCGAGCCGTATATGGACACCATCGACGCCTATCTGGCCTGGAACCCGCGTGAACAGCAGGATGTGCCGCTCCTGCCTGCCGTCTATTCAGGCTACACGGTTTATTTCACCAGCCCGCAGGCGGCGCAGGATTCGCTGGACGCTTTCTGCGCGGCCCAGGCGCGTGACTTCCTGTGGGGCTGCCAACTGGGCTGGAACGGCGAGTGGATCCTGCAGCCTCCGCATAGCGAGAAGCAGCAGTTTCAGCGTGAACTCTGCCGCTACCGTCTCGCGGCCCGCGCGTTCATGGTGGACGGACAGCTCGTTGACGAACTGCGTCCGCTCAATGAGGTGCCGCTTGTGACGCATCTGTGGCACAGGACTCATCCGCATACCGCGCGTCTGCCGGCGGTCATGGGGACGCTCTGGCGCGACGCGTCCCGCAAACGCCTTGCGCTCGTGATGGTCAACACGACCGGCGTCGCGCAGACGTTTGATATCCGTGTCGAACCGGAACGCTGGTTGAAGGGGAACGGGGCGTGGCATCTTCACGATCTGACGCCATCGGGAGAACGACTGCTTCGGATGCCGGAGGATGGGCGGGTACGTTTCGGCGATCTCGCCCCGCGCGAAATCCGGGTCTTCATACTCGCGCGGCCCATTAAATAGAGGCAATGGGGATCAGAGCGTATGCGTTAAGTTTCGCGGCGGCTTGCCGCCGCTTTGGAAAGCGGGAGCAAGCTCCCGCACTCCACAGGCCGTCCGCGCGGCACATCGGCCATTTACCCGCCTTAGCCCTGCCCCATAGCTATTCATGTTTTCTTGCTTGGCGAAATGCGTTATACCATCAGACAACGTAGCGGTAGTGGCTGCGAGTGCAGGGGTTGATCGGCAACGCAAAGATCGCAGGAGCCGTGCGGTTTTGAGGGTTGTCAGTAAGGCATAGCAGAGACACATTGCCTCGAAAACCTGCCGTAAACCATTGGGGATGAACGGAAGTTTTGAGGAATATCAGGGAAAACCTTGATAACGGGTACGTGAACGAGAACGGGAACGAGGGGGACTGACCCGAACCACCTCGACAAGACGGAAGAAAAGAGAGAGACTATGCCCAACAACGGCGACACACCCAACACCCATTCGCCGTCGGCTCAGGGTGTTGGTGGTCGCTGCGTTAGGCCGTTACCAAGTCTATTCGCGCACGTAAGGAATTTTACACAATGGACATCCCACGGATATTCAACATCACGGAAAATGCGCACCGCATCCACAACCCGTTCACACCCGATAAGTTCGCTACTCTCGGCGCTGCATTGCGTCTGGAGCCAGGGGCACGAGTGCTTGACCTTGGTAGCGGATCGGGGGAGATGCTGTGCACCTGGGCACGCGATCACGGCATTGTCGGCACCGGCATCGACATGAGTCCGTTGTTCACCGAACAGGCGAAACAGCGTGCTGAAGAACTCGGTGTTGCCCATCAAGTCAAGTTCATTCACGATGATGCAGCGGGTTATGTCTCTGATGAGAAGGCCGACGTGGCCGCTTGTGTCGGTGCTACATGGATTGGCGGAGGCGTCGCCGGCACCATCGAGCTTCTGGCGCGCAGCCTACGCACCGGCGGAATCATCCTGATCGGTGAGCCTTATTGGCGGCAATTACCGCCAACGGAAGACATTGCCAAGAAATGCCTTGCCAACTCAATCTCCGCCTTTCTCACCCTTCCAGAACTTATCGCATCTTTCGGTCAGCTCGACTGCGATGTTGTTGAAATGGTTCTGGCGAACCAAGACGGCTGGGACAGGTACGAAGCGGCCAAATGGCTCACTATGCGTCGATGGCTTGAAGCCAATCCCGACGACGAGTTAGCGAATGAGGTTCGAGCCAAACTAACCTCGGAGCCTAAACGCCATGCCGCTTACACGCGCGAGTACCTAGGCTGGGGTGTGTTCGCGCTCATGCCGCGATGAGCATTGGCGTCTTGGTCGTTTTCTTGCCAAAGCCGACTTTTGCGCTTTGGGCTATCGGCCTCACCATCCTTCCCGGTTACACGCTGTAAGTGCGGCAGCCCCATACAGCCAGGGCGAGAGCCATCACGCAGTCATCGTGATAGCCGGAGGGCGCGGCATAGCTCGCCTGACCGGTCGGACCGATCACATATTCATTCCGCCGCATCACGGTCGCAGCACCTGCGCCCACAGCGCGTCCAGCCGTTTGGCCGACACCGGCGCAGGCGTGCGCAGCTCTTGCGCGAAAAGCGAAACGCGCAGCTCTTCAATTTGCCAACGGCAGTCGGCTAACAGGGCCGGATCATGGCGCGGCGGCTCGGCAAGCGCGACATGGCGCGTATAACGCTGCCAGAGCGGTTTTAATTCATTGAGCTTGCGCAGGTCACCTTGAGGATTGCCTTGCGCCCGCTGGATGCGGATGCGGCAGGCTTCGAGATAGCGCGGCAGATGCTGGAGCTGCGCGGATGGGATCGACTCCGCAAAGCCGGGGAAGATCAGCCACGCCAACTGTTCAGCCAGGTCCTCTTGGGTGTCGGTCGGCAGCGTGGCCGCCAACAGCTCGTGTTCCACATCGAGGGCGGCATGCAGGATCGCAACCGTCAAACGTGTGCGCGCGAGATGCACGCCGTGCAGGCGGCCACGCTCGGTGACCAGGCGTTCCTGAAAGGCTGCGGTGTCGCGGATCGGAGGGCGTCCCTCGGTGAAGGTCTCACGCAGTGCGGCGCGGGCGATCTCTCGCCCCAAGCGCTCGGCGCTCAGGTCGAGCTGTTTGAGGTACGCGACGACTTCACGTGGCAATGAGGGCGGCTGGATCACCCGTTTCCACGCTTTGCCGAGCGCGATGGCAAATAACCGGCACACGCCTTTGTCGTGCGCGGCGGCCGCTTCGGCAGGGGTGGCGAACAGGCGCAACGAAGCGGTGTCGCCCGCATCGACCAGCGCCGGATAGTGGATGATCGGCCAGCCGGCCTTGCCCACGTCAACCTGCGCCGGCAACGCGCCGAAATCCCACTGCGTCAACCCGTCCTTTTGCCAGCGCGTGTCGGGCGTCTGGACAGCGGCCCCGCTTTCCTCACTGCGCGGCGCGAACAGTTTGACGAGAAGCGCGATGTTGCGGCCGCTTCCCAGTTCGCGCCCAGTCTCATCCTGAACCGCGAACCGCATGCGCAGATGGTCGGGAACTGAGTCCTCATTCCAGGCATCCGTCGGGACTCGTACGCCGCGCACAGCGTACAGCGCATCGGAAAAGGCCTCGGCCAGTGCGCACTGTCCCGGCGTGAGACGGCTGCGGCACATGCTGAGGGTCTCGTCAATTGGAAGCAGCAGACGGCGGTAACGGGTCGGCAGCACATGGATCATCCAGCGCAGTTTCTCGTCCAGCAACCCGGGCACCAGCCACTCGCTGCGCCACGCGGCGACCAGCGGCAACAAGGCGGCGGGCACAGTGCAGGTGATCCCGTCGTCCGCTTCGCCCTGCGCATGACGGTAGGTCAGCGCCAGGCGATTGCCCGAGAGCGTGACCGCATCCGGATAATCCCGCGACAGGTCGCGCACGGGCGGCAGATCCGCCGCGGTCATGGTCAATGTTTCTGCGGCGGCGGGGGTTTCGCGTAACCAGCGACGCAGGTCGGCGACGTTGCACAAGCCCTGCGGCAGACGGGCATCGTAAAAGGCAAACGCGATCTCGGGATCCAAGAGCGCACCATGCTGGCGCGTTTTCTCTTCGGCGTCGAGCAGGGTGCGGATACGCGCGAGATTGGCCGCGATACAGGGCGGTATCGGTGCCGGAAAGGCACCGGCCACAAGGCCTTCGCGAATGAAGATGCCGCGTGCCTCAAGCGGATCGATGCGGCTCAAGTCACGCGTGCGGCCTTCGACCAGCACGAGTCCGAAAAGGGTGACGCGCTCCTTGACGCGCACAAAGCCGCGCGCCGCATCCCATGACGCGGAGTGGTAGCTGGACTTGCAGAGCCGCTTGGCAATGGGTTCAATCCAAGCGGGATCAATGCAGGCGGCGGTGCGCGCGAACAAGCGCGAGGTTTCCACCAGTTCACCAGCCAGAATCCAGTCACGCGAGAGCACGGCAGGGCGTCGTCCGGCGGCGGGGGCTGGCGCGCGACCGGCAGGATTCGGACGCTGCTCTTTCAGTTTGGCGAGTCCCGAACCGGGGAAGATCGCGAACCGGATGCCGCGCGCGCCGCGGTAGTCGCCGGTCTCGGGATCGCGTTGGCCGAGATTGCCCAACAGACCGGTCAGCAGAGCGCGGTGGAGGCCGTGGTCGCCACCCGTCGTCGCGGTGACATCGAGTTGCAGTTCGGCGCAGAGCCGTTCGAGTTGGTTGCGCAGGTCGATCCAGTCGCGCATGCGCGGATAGGAGATGAAGTTGTCTTTGCAGAGGCGGCGCGCGCGCGATTGCGAAACACCTGCAGTCTGCTCGTGATACCAGCGCCAAAGGCGGATCAAAGCGGCGAAGTCGGATACCGGCGAAAGGAAACGGGCATGCAGTTTGTCGGCCTCGGCTTGCTTTTCAATCGGGCGGCGACGCGGATCGTCACATTCCAGCGCGGCGACGACGATCAGCGCGTCGGCCAGAGCCTTCTCATGATGCGCCGCAAAAAGGATGCGGGCTAACGCCGGGTCAAGCGGCAGGCGCGCGAGCCGACGTCCGAGGGTGGAGAGGACAGGGGCGGGCTTTTGTGACTCGGCGTCCGGAGGACTTGGGGGAGGGCTCTCCAACGCGCCGAGCATGTCGAGTTCGCGGTAGCCCTCGCGGATCATGGCGGGCGACGGCGGGTCGATGAACGGAAACGTTTCAATGTCGCCGAGCGACAGGTCGAGCATGGTGAGGATCACGCCGGCCAGGCTGGCGCGCAAGATCTCGGGCGGCGTGAACGGCTCGCGCTTGCGGAAATCATCCTCACCGTAGAGGCGGATGCAGATGCCGGGCGCGAGGCGTCCGCAACGTCCCTGCCGCTGGTTGGCGCTGGCTTGCGAGATGGGCTCGATCTGGAGACGCTGCACCTGGGTGCGCGCGTTGTAGCGGCTGAGGCGCACCAGCCCGGAGTCGATCACATAGCGGATGCCGGGCAGGGTCACCGAGGTTTCGGCCACATTGGTGGAGAGAATGATGCGGCGGTTGGAGGACAGCCGGAAGGCGCGCTGCTGCTCGCCGGCGGGCAGCGAGGCGAGTAAGGGAATGATCTCGGTGTTCGGCAGGTGCCGTCCCGACAACGTTTCGGCGGCCTCGCGGATGTCGCGTTCGCCCGGCAGGAAAACCAAAATATCGCCGGGGCCTTCGGAGATGAGTTCGTCGCAGGCGTGGGCGATCTGTCGGGGCAGATCGGGGTCATCCTCTTCATCGGCCGGACGCCAGCGTGTCTCGATCGGATAGAGCCGTCCGGGCACGGAGAGGATGGGGGCGCCGTCAAAGAAATCGGAAAAGCGCTGTACGTCCAGGGTGGCCGAGCTGATGATCAGCTTGAGATCGCGGCGGCGTGCGAGCACGCATTTCAGAATGCCCAAGAGGAAGTCGATGTTGAGCGAACGTTCGTGCGCCTCGTCGATGATCAGGGTGTCGTAGGCGCGGAAAAGCCGGTCGTGGCGCGTCTCCGCCAGCAGGATGCCGTCGGTCATGAACTTGATCACGCTGTCGCGCGAGAGCTTCTTGTCGAAGCGGTGCTGGTAGCCGACAAACCCGCCGGATTCCTGGCCGAACTCTTCGGCGACGCGGCGCGCCATCGCCAGCGCCGCGAGGCGCCGCGGCTGGGTGCAGCCGATCAGGCCACGACGGCCGCGTCCGGCCGCGAGCGCGATTTTGGGGAGCTGGGTGGTTTTTCCCGAACCGGTGTCGCCGCAGACGATCACGGCCGGGTGGTCGCGCAACGCCGTTGTGATGGCGGGCACGTGTGCGGTGATCGACAGTTCGGGAGGGAAATGAAGGTCTGGAAAATGTCTCAATCGCGTGTCTCGGCGGGCAGGATTCATAAAAACGCGCTTAGTATCCGGTACCGCGCCGCCGCTGTCAATTGCCGGGGCGGTTTTCGCCGTTGTCATACCCCCCAGAAAAGGTATACTGGTTATGAATTTTTTGAATGTCTTTAGTGAGGGGATCTCATGTCCACGTTGACTATCAAGGCTGCAGGCAGTTGTCGGTTCGATGAAGTCTCTTTAGGCGAGATCATGTTGCGTCTGGATCCGGGCGACATGCGTATCAAAAACGCGCGTTCGTTCACGGTCTGGGAGGGCGGCGGCGAATACAATGTGGCGCGCGGCCTGCGCAAGTGTTTCGGCCTTCAGACCGCAGTGGTGACGGCGCTGCCTGAAAACGACATTGGGCGTCTGGTCGAAGATTGTGTGCTGCAGGGCGGTGTGGACACCTCGCTGATCAAATGGGTGCCGTTTGACGGCATCGGCGCGGCCTCGCGTGTCGGACTCAACTTCACGGAGCGCGGCTTCGGTGTGCGTGGCGCGCTGGGCGTCAGTGACCGCGGACATTCGGCCGCTTCGCAGTTGAAACCGGGGGACATTGACTGGGAGTACATTTTCGGGAAACTGGGCGCGCGCTGGTTCCACACGGGGGGCATTTATGCGGCGCTTTCGGCGACGACCCCGCTTGTGCTGGAAGAGGCGATGTCTGTCGCGCGCAAGCATGGGACGATCATTTCGTACGACTTGAACTATCGGCCTTCGCTCTGGAAGGCGTTCGGCGGCCAGCAGGCGTGCCGCGAGGTCAACCGCAGGCTGGCCCGCTACGTGGATGTCATGATCGGCAACGAGGAAGACTTCACGGCCTGCCTCGGACTTGAGGTGGAGGGTGTGGATGCCAATCTGAGCGCCTTGCCGATCGACGGCTTCAAGCGCATGATCGAGCGCGCCGTGCAGGAGTTCCCCAACTTCAAGGTCGCGGCGACCACGTTGCGCACGGTCAAGAGTGCCTCGGTCAACGACTGGAGCGCGATCTGCTGGCATGACGGTGCCTTCCATCAGGCGATGGAGATGAAAGACCTGTGGATCTATGACCGCGTGGGGGGCGGCGACAGTTTCGCCTCGGGCTTGGTCTATGGGTTCCTGACCTTCAATGACGCGCAGCAAGCGGTCAACTACGGTTGCGCGCATGGTGCGCTCGCGATGACCACGCCGGGCGACACCTCGATGGCCTCGAAGGCCGAAGTCGAAAAAGTCGTGGCGGGCGGCAGCGCGCGTGTGGTGCGCTAGCAGGCAAACCGAAACGCCTCTTGGATTTCCGCTTGCATGGCGTGGGGGCTTGGGTTATGCTTGTTACTTCTTAAAGAAACACGCTGGGTGCGAAGGAGCAGAGTCGATATGTCGGACATCACGAATGGAACGGGGCCGGATGAACAGGGCTTTTTTGGCAAGTACGGGGGAAAATTTCTGCCGCCTCAACTCGAGGCGCCGTTTGCGGAGATCATCGAGGCGTACCACCGTATTGCCAATGACGCGACGTTCATTGACGAACTGCGCTCGATCCGTAAGCATTTTCAAGGACGGCCGACGCCCATTTACCACGCACGCAAACTCTCGCTGGCCAACGGCGGAGCCCATATCTATCTGAAGCGTGAGGACCTGAATCACACGGGCGCGCACAAGATCAACCACTGCATGGGCGAGGGCCTGCTGGCCAAGTACATGGGGAAGCGGCGGGTGATTGCGGAGACTGGTGCGGGCCAGCACGGTGTGGCACTGGCGACGGCCGCAGCGTATTTCGGGCTGGAGTGCGAGATTCACATGGGCGAAGTGGATATCGCCAAGCAAGCGCCGAATGTCAGCCGCATGAAGCTCCTGGGGGCCAAGGTTGTTTCCGTCACGCACGGGCTCAAGACGCTTAAGGAGGCCGTCGATTCGGCGTTCGAGGCCTATCTGGCCGACTACAAGAACGCAATCTATTGCATCGGTTCGGTGATGGGGCCTCACCCGTTCCCGATGATGGTGCGCGATTTCCAAAAGGTGGTCGGCATCGAGGCGCGCGAACAGTTTTTGGAGATGACCGGGAATCTGCCCGATGCGGTCTGCGCCTGCGTGGGGGGCGGTTCCAACGCGATGGGGATCTTCCATGGTTTTCTCAACGATCCCACGGCGATTTACGGTGTCGAGCCGCTTGGACGTGGCCCCAAGACCGGCGATCACGCGGCGACGATGAGCTATGGCCGCGAGGGTATCATTCACGGCTTCAAATGCTATCTGCTGCAAAACGAGGACGGCTCGCCCGCTCCGGTCTATTCTTGTGCGAGCGGACTGGACTATCCGGGTGTGGGGCCGGAACATTGCTATCTGAAGGACACCGGACGCGTGCAGTATGTGACCTGTTCCGACGACGAGTGCCGCGATGCCTTCTTCAGGCTGTGCCGGCTGGAGGGGATCATCCCGGCGATCGAAAGTTCGCACGCCGTGGCCTTTGCGCTGGCCAAGGCGCGCGAGATGAAACGCGGTGCGATCCTCGTCAATCTCAGCGGACGCGGCGACAAGGATCTCGACTACGTGATTGAGAACTGGGGCGTCGGCGAGGGCTGACCTCAGCCGTGTTTCAGCGGACGGAAGCGGACACGCGTGGGACGGTCCGCCGCGTCGCCCAGCAACTTGCGGCGATACTCGTGGTAGTCGGCGTAGTTGCCTTCGAACCATGTCACCGTGCAGTCGCCATCAAAGGCGAGGATGTGCGTGGCGATACGGTCGAGGAACCAGCGGTCGTGGCTGACCACCATCACGCAGCCACCGAAGTCCGCGATACCCTCCTCCAGCGAACGCAGGGTGGCCACGTCGAGGTCGTTGGAGGGTTCGTCCAATAACAACAGGTTGCCGCCGCTCCGCAGCAGTTTGGCGAGGTGCACGCGGTTACGCTCACCGCCTGACAGCACGCCCACGCGCTTTTGCTGCTCGGCACCCTTGAAGTTGAAACGGCTGCAGTAGGCGCGGCCATTCATGCGCGAAATAGGCGCGGACGAGGCCCCTTCAGCGCGTCCCAGCGTCACGAATTCCGAGCCGCCGGTGATCTCTTCGTAGACGGTGTTATCCGGGTTCAGTGCATCGCGAAGCTGGTCCACGTAGGAAAGCTGCACGGTGGGGCCGACCGTCAGCGTGCCGGAAAGGGGCTTGAGCTGCCCGGTGATCAGTCTGAAGAGCGTGGTCTTGCCGGCGCCGTTGCCGCCGATGACGCCGACGATACCGCCGCGCGGCAGATCGAAGCTCATGTTCTCGAAGAGCAGTTTGTCATCGAAGCCCATCGACACCCTGTCGGCCCTGACCACCAGGTCGCCCAACCGCGCACCGGCCGGGATCTGGATGCGCAGGTCGTCCTCGCGCGTGCTGATCTGCTGTGCGGCCAGCTCTTCGTAACGGCGCACGCGGGCCATGTTTTTGGCGCGCCGTCCGGACGGGTTGGTGCGCACCCAGGCGAGTTCGTTTTCAATCAGCTTGCGACGCGACTCCGCCTGCTTGGCCTCGCGCATCATGGCTTCCTGCTTCTGCTGCAACCACGCTTCGTAATTGCCCTTGTAGGGGTAGGTGCGTCCGTTATCGAGCTCAAGAATCCACTCGGTCACATTGCTCAGGAAGTAACGGTCGTGCGTCACCACGATCAGGGTGCCTTTGAACCCCTTGAGGTAGGTTTCAAGCCAGGCGACCGACTCGGCGTCGAGATGGTTGGTGGGCTC